>JAUNRX010000193.1 GCA_030539495.1 bacterium
AACCAAGGTGGAAATAGACCAAACCAAGGCGGAAACAACCGTTATGGAAATAACCGTAACAGAAATAACAACAACCGTAACCAACAAAACAAAGGACCTGCAAAAGATCCAAACAGAAAAGGCGCATTCATTAAGCCAGAAGTTGTAAAAGTTGTTGAAGAAAAAGTAACACAAATTCAAATTCCTGAAATGATCTCTCTTAAAGATCTTGCAGATAAAATGAAAATTCCAGCAGCTGGATTAGTTAAAAAATTATTCATGGCTGGCAAGATGGTTAACTTAAATTCTGAAATTTCTTTCGAAGAAGCAGAAGAAATCGCTTTAGAATACGATATCATCGTAGAACCTGAAGTAAAAGTTAACGTAATCGAAGAGTTATTAAAAGAAGATGAAGAAGACGAAAAGAACATGGTGAAACGCGCACCAGTCGTATGTGTAATGGGTCACGTAGATCATGGTAAAACTTCTTTACTTGATGCAATCCGTTCTTCTCACGTAACAAACGTAGAAGCTGGTGGTATCACTCAGCACATCGGTGCATCTGTAGTTAACTACAATGGAGAAAACATCACATTCCTTGATACTCCAGGACACGAAGCGTTTACTTCTATGCGTATGCGTGGTGCTCAATCCACAGATATCGCTATCTTAGTTGTAGCTGCTGATGATGGTGTAATGCCTCAAACAGTAGAAGCAATCAACCATGCAAAAGCTGCTGGTATCGAAATCATCGTTGCAATCAACAAGATCGATAAAGAAAGCGCTAACATCGAACGTGTTAAACAAGAATTAACAGAATATGAATTAATCCCTGAAGACTGGGGCGGCAGCACAATCTTCGTTCCTGTATCTGCTCATACAAAAGAAGGTATCAGTGAATTATTAGAAATGATTCTTTTAACTTCTGAAGTTCTTGAATTAAAAGCTAACCCTAACCGTAATGCAAGAGGTATCGTTATTGAAGCGAAACTTGATAAAGGTAAAGGTTCTGTAGCTACTGTATTAGTTCAAAAAGGTACATTACATGTAGGTGATCCAATCGTAATCGGAGCAAGCTATGGTAAAGTTCGTGCCCTTATGGATGATAAAGGTAGAAGAGTTAAAGAAGCAGGCCCATCTACTCCAGTTGAAATTCTTGGTCTTAATGAAGTACCAGAAGCTGGTGAAGTATGCATGAGCACTGATAATGAAAAAGAAGCTCGTAGCATTGCCGAAGTTTATATCGAACAAGGCAGAGAAAAATTACTTGAAGATACAAAAGCTAAATTATCTCTTGATGGTTTATTCTCTCAAATTCAAGCAGGTAATGTTAAAGAATTAAACTTAATCATTAAAGCTGATGTTCAAGGTTCTGTAGAAGCTATGAAACAAAGCTTATTAAAACTTAGCAATGAAGAAGTTGCAATCCGTGTAATCCATGGTGGTGTTGGTGCAATCAACGAATCCGATATCATGCTTGCAAGTGCTTCAAGCGCTATCGTAATCGGTTTCAACGTTCGTCCTGACAATGCAGCGAAAGAAATCGCAGATCGTGAAAAAGTAGATTTACGTCTATACAGAGTTATCTACAATGCGATCGAAGATATCGAAGCAGCAATGAAGGGTATGCTTGAACCAATCTACGAAGAAAAAGTAATCGCTCATTCAGAAGTTCGTATGACATTCAAAGCTTCTGGAATCGGTACAATCGCTGGTTCTTATGTACTTGACGGTAAGATCTTACGTAACACAATGGTAAGAATCAGACGTGAAGGCAAGTTAATCTTTGAAGGAAATCTTCAATCTCTTAAGAGATTTAAAGATGATGTGAAAGAAGTTGCAGCTGGTTACGAATGTGGTCTTGTATTCGAGAAATTTAATGATGTTCAAGAATTTGACCAAGTAGAACACTACATGATGGTAGAGGTTCCACGCTAGGACTTCAATTCGGAGGTAATCGATATGAGAAAAAATAGTATTAAAAACACAAGAATCAATGGTGAGGTTCAAAAAGAGTTATCTAGAATTATCCGTCAGGAGATTAAAGATCCTAGAATCCATCCAATGACAAGTGTTGTAAGTGTAGAAGTAGCACCTGATTTAAAACATGCCAAAGTATACATCAGTGTACTTGGAAATGCAGAAGAGTGTAAATCGACTGAGGAAGGCTTAAGAAAAGCTGCTCCTTATATGCGTAGCTTATTAGCAAAATCAATTAATCTTCGTAACACTCCAGAATTACATTTTGTTATGGATCAGTCTATCGAATATGGCGTTAACATGTCTAAAATGATAGATGAAGTAAACAAAAACAATAGTTCTGAAGAAACATCTGAAGAAGAATAAAGGAATTGAATCATATGGCAAATATTTTAGATAAAATATCAAGTGCCATTTCAATAGGTATAGCTGGGCATGTGAGACCTGACGGAGATTGCGTCGGGTCTTGCATGGCTATGTTTTTATATTTAAGTAAACGTTGGCCGGAGAAAAAGGTCGACGTTTATTTAGAAATGGTACCAGAAGTTTTTCATTATATGAAAGGTATCCACAACGTGCATACAGACTACAACGCACCTTGTGAGTACGACGTTTTCATTTCATTGGATTGTGGAGATGAAGAACGCCTTGGAGCAGCCTTACCATTATATCAGGCAGCCAAACATACGATAAATATCGATCATCATATCAGCAATACGAATTATGGCGACGAAAATTACGTGTTACCAGATGCAAGTTCAACTTGTGAAACGATGTATTCCTTACTTGATAAAGAATATATCGATAAAGACATTGCAACAGCGCTTTATACAGGTATCGTTCACGATACGGGAGTGTTTAAGCATTCCAATACATCGAAAAATACTATGGTAGTAGCCGGAGAATTATTGGCATACGACATAGAGTTTTCAAAGATTATTGACGAAAGCTTTTATCAAAAGACATATATGCAAAATCAATTGCTTGGAAGATGCCTGACAGAAAGTATTTTAGTGCTTGACGGTAAATGTATCATTTCAACGATTTCCAAGGAAATTATGGACTTTTATGGCGCGAGACCAAAGGATATCGATGGTATCATTGATCAGCTTCGTGTTACTAAAGGGGTAGAAGTAGCATTACTTCTCCATGAGACAGGAAATCAGCAATATAAAGTCAGCATGCGTGCAAATGGCGATGTTGATGTAAGTAAGATTGCAGTGTACTTTGGCGGAGGCGGACATGTGAAAGCGGCGGGCTGTACGATGACCGGCACCTCTCATGATGTCATTAACAATATAACAAGACTTATTTATCAACAACTGCAGGAGTTATCATAAAATGATCAACGGAATTATTAATGTATACAAAGAAGCAGGATTCACCTCTCATGATGTGGTTGCCAAACTTCGAGGAATACTAAGAATGAAAAAAATAGGACATACAGGTACTCTTGATCCTGATGCAGTCGGAGTTCTTCCGGTCTGCCTTGGCAAGGCTACTAAGTTATGTGATATGCTTACCGATAAGGATAAAACATACGAAGCAGTGTTAAAGCTAGGTATGACTACCGATACGGAAGATACATCAGGAACCGTACTAACGACAAAGGAAGTGACTTCTACAAAAGAAGAAATTGAACAAGTAATTTTATCTTTTGTTGGGGATTATGATCAAATTCCACCAATGTACAGTGCTCTTAAAGTGAACGGAAGAAAGCTCTGTGATCTTGCAAGAGAAGGCATTGTGATTGAACGTAAGGCAAGAAGGATTAAAATTCATGACATTACGATTAAAGAAATCAATATGGAAGATCATGAAGTAACAATGTCAGTTAGCTGTTCCAAAGGAACGTATATCCGAACACTTTGTTACGATATCGGTGAAAAACTAGGATGCGGCGGATGTATGAAACATCTGACTCGTACGAAGGTAAGCCGTTTTGACATTGCTGATAGCTTTACACTTTCTGAGATTGAAGCACTTCGTGATGAAGGAAAGCTTTCCGAACATATTGTGCCAATTGAGGAAATGTTTGCAGAATATGACGCATTGATTGTCAAAGAAGAATGCAATATATTGATTACAAACGGAAATATCCTTCATGCTGATCATATTGAAAAGAGAATTCCTTCTACAATTGCTGATGAAAAGGACCATGACCATAAGCTTCGTGTTTATGATTATGCAAATAACTTTATGGGAGTATATAGTGAGGAACCAGATGGCAGATTCAAGCCATTAAAGATGTTTCATAGACAGGAGTAATACAGATGAAATATTTTGTGGAAACAACAGACTTTCACTTAAAGAATAGTGTAGTGACACTTGGCAAATTTGATGGTCTTCATATTGGCCATCAAATGCTAATTGATCATGTGGTTGAATTAAAAAAGAAGGGGTATCAGTCTGTTATGTTTACCTTTTCTCTTCATCCGTATAATTTATTTAGTAAAGAAGAGACAAAGTTAATTTACACAAATGAGGAAAAGCTCTTAAAGTTAAGGGAAGAAGGCTTAGATGTTCTAATCGCCTATCCTTTTACGACGAAGACAGCTTCGCTTGAGCCGGAAGAGTTTATCAAAGAAGTCTTAGTAAAACAATGTGATGCAAAGGCAATCATTGTGGGAAATGATTTCTGTTTCGGTAAAAATCGACGTGGTAACGTGGAAATGCTCAAAAAATATGCTGATGAATTTGGCTATGAAGTACATGCCTATGAAAAAGTGGAATACGAAGACGGTGTCGTAAGTGCCACAAGAATCCGCGAGGAAATTGAAAAAGGCAATATGGAAGATGTCGAGAATATGCTTGGCAGACCATTTTCTGTAGTTGGAGAAGTTGTGCATGGAAGACAGCTTGGCAGACAATTAGGAATGCCAACAGTAAATATCATGCCTTCAGAAGGTAAGCTATTACCTCCAAATGGTGTATATGCTTCTGCACTTGAAATAGATGGTAAAGAGTATGTTGGCGTCACAAATGTGGGTTACAAGCCAACAGTTGGAGATAAAAACAAGCTTGGGATCGAGACCTATATTATCGATTTTAAAGGAGACCTTTACGGAAAAATATTGGAAGTAAAGCTCCTTCATTACATGAGACCGGAACAGAAATTTGTTTCGATTGAAGAATTAAAAGATCAAATGCATAGAGATATGGAAAATGTTCTAAATAAAACAGGCGAATGCTATTAAGCGTTCGCCTG
>JAUNRX010000194.1 GCA_030539495.1 bacterium
CTTTATAGGAAATTACGTGGAACATACACTTTGTTCTTTAAAAAAAGACATAATAAGTAGAATTATTGCATATTGGGTTGAATAATTAGGAATTACGTTATAAAATAAAAGAAATTATTACCAAATGAATTGAGTTTATGGAAAAATAACCAATAAATAATATAAAGAAGCTATTGTATAATCGCCAAATAATTCGACCATTACTTGAGCGATTGGTATGACATTGGAGGTGTGGCATGCCTAATATAAGAAAAAGGATCTGTGTACTTGCTTCGGATATAACATCGAATACGGTATCACTAATCATCAAGGGAATTATCAAAAAGGCATATTTTTATGATTACGATGTTTGTGTATTTACCACACTAATTAAAGATAGTGGTAAGGCAGATTACCAGTATGGAGAGAAAAATATTTTTAAATTACCTAATTTTGATCGATTTGTTGGAGTAATCGTTGTGTCTGAATCCATTTGTATCAAAGGTGCTGTGGAAGAGATTGAACAAGAGTTAAAACGACGATGCACCTGTCCGGTCATTGTTATGGATAGAAAACAAAGTGAGTTTCCTAGTCTTTCGATTAATGACGAAAAGACGATGGAACATTTAGTAGATCATTTGATTGACGTACATGGATATAAAAAGATCAATTGTCTGACAGGGGCAAAAGAGGATTATCATGCCGAGGATCGTTTACAAGGATATAAAAAGAGTTTAGAGAAACATGGAATCGTAGTGGATGAGACAAGATATCTTTACAGTGACTATCTACTTGATTCGGCCGTAGAATACGCATATCGAATTGCCCATGGAGATATGGAACGACCAGATGCGATTGTGTGCTACGACGACAATATTGCGGTTATGATGGCGAAGGAGTTTTTAATACAAGGAATTGAAGTGCCTCGAGATATTGCGGTTGTTGGATTTAATTCCAATGATAGAGGAACACAGTATATTCCGTGTATTACATCTGCAATTCCCCCATGTGAAGTGCATGGAGAGAATGCTGTGATTATGCTACGTAATGAAATTACAGGAGAGAATACTTCAATAGATCAAGAACTTGCCGGAAAGCTTGCAATTGGACAGAGCTGTGGATGCAGCAAAGATTTGCATTATGAAGAAAGAAAGCGTACACAGCAGAGGCAGGAAGGCTGCCTGACAGACCACTATTTTAGCAGCACCTATATGGAGGAAAACCTGACAAGTGCAGCTACGATTGATGACTGTATGGTGGAAATCAACTGGTATACGTATCAGCTGAATAAGTTTAAGGAATTCTACATCTCATTAATTGACGACTGGGATTCTCATAACAAGATTATGCAGGATGTTACGAATACATCCATTGCTGCCAATATCAAGAGTAATGTAATCAAAGAGCATGAGTATATTCGAGACGGGTATACAGAGAAAATGGTTCTTCATGCAAAGAATAAGGATGGAGATGCAAAAGTGGTAAGGGAGCCATTTTTAGTTTCCGATATGCTGCCTGCATTATATGAGGAGCGAGAGTATCCGACTACGTATTATTTTACTCCGATCCATTTTAAAGACCGCTGTCTTGGATATATTACCATTAATTTCGGGGAAGAGATTACGACCTATGACCCGTATTATCACACATGGGCGCGTAATATAAATAATGCAATAGAAATTATTCGTAACCAGTCAGAATTACGTTATATTAATCATAAATTAAATAAGTTAGCCCTTTATGATGGGCTGACAGGAGTCTATAATCGTTTTGGATTTAATCAGATTGCCAAAGAAATGATTGGAAGCTGTGTAGATTCACAGGAAGATCTATTGTTACTTGTAGGGGATCTAGATAACTTAAAGGGAATTAATGATGGATTTGGACATTTGGAAGGCGATGTTGCCATTACTACAATCGCAAAAGCATTTCATGCAGCAACGGATGGGGACGGCTGTCTTGGAAGGCTTGGTGGCGATGAGTTTGTCATGCTTCTGCAAGGTAAGTTTGATGACCAGAGAATTGCTACGATTAAAGACAAAATTAAATCCTATTTGGAAGAATATAATAAATCCTCTCTTAAGCCTTATGTGGTTGACGTAAGTGTTGGGCATTTCTGCAAGCCAATTAGTGGCTGTATTGAGGATGCGGAGGATATCTTTGATTTCTTTTTAAACAATGCAGATAAAGAGATGTATTATCTAAAAAAGAAGAAAAAATACAATCGCTGTTAAAATAGCTTTCTTTGTAAGACTTTGGAACATGGGTTGCAAAATAATTTGTCACAATCTATAATGAAAACCATGAAGTACTGAAGGAGAAATACAGTGAAATATAAGTTAACAGGTTGTTTGGCGTTAACATTGATTGCGATATCAGGTACCGCTTGTTCATCCAAAGATAGTGCATCTAGCATCTATGATAAAGGTGTCAGCTATCTTGAGGATGGAAAGTATGGGGAAGCTGCCACTTCTTTTGAACAAGCAGTAGAAAAAGATCGTGATAACAGTGAATATTCCGTTTATTATGGAATGGCACTGATTAAGACAGGCGAGTATGACAAAGCAGTTGAAGTTTTTGATCAAGCAATAAAAGAAGGAAGCAAGAAAAAAATAGTAAAGGCGAATAAAGAAGCATACCGAGGAAAAGGAATTGCTTATTATAGCCTGAATAAATATGAAGAAGCATATCAAAGTTTCGAGAACGCCCTCGCCATTGATGAACTTGAAGATTTAGACCAAGACATTAAGGAATACCTTGGTGAATGTTATGTTGCAGTAAAGCAGTATGATAAGGCAATTACAATATATTCAGAGTTAATCAAGGAAGATAAGAAGCAGTATGCTTACTATATCAATAAGGCAAAGGCATTAAAGCTAAGTGGAAATGAGAAGGCATCTAAGGATACGTTAAATGAGGCATTGAAGTTAAAGCAAAAGTCGGACGAAGACAAGTATAACGCTGCCCTTGTCCATTATTATCTTGGTAATCAGGAAGAGGCGACCCATACATTGTATGAAATCAAGGACTCTTATGGGGAGGCATATGCAATGTTAGGCGATATCTATATGGAAAAGAAAGATTATGATGATGCAATTACGTATTACGAAGCATATCTTTCCAAAGAAAAAACAAAAGATACCAGCCATACAAGCTTCAAGCTTAGTAATTGTCTGATTGCTAAGAAAAACTATAAAAAGGCGATCGTAGTGATAGAAGAAGCCTTAGGCGGACAAACTATAGAATATAAGCAGCAATTAATGTATAATGAAGTTTTGTCATATGAATATAATGCAGATTTTGAACATGCATATACACTTGCGAAGGAATATATGAAAGAATATCCAGCAGATCAAGCGATGGCAAGAGAGCTAGTCTTTTTAGAGACTAGATAGAACGGATAAAATGGAGGCAGCATGGCAGAATTATTTGATTTGAGCGAACTAGAGGAACGTGTCATCTTAGTTGGCGTATGTCTTGATGATGAAAAAGATACAAGGGAATCTCTGGATGAGCTAGAAGAGTTAGCAAAAACAGCAGGGGCCAAAACAGTTGCGAAAGTAATACAGAACCGCGAAAGTTTTCATCCTGGAACGTATATCGGAAAAGGTAAGATTGAAGAAGTTAAGATGTTAGTAGATGAGCTTAAGGCTACCGGCATCGTGTGTGATGATGAATTATCACCAGCACAGCTTAAGAACTTAGAGGATGCCCTACAGGTTAAGGTAATTGACCGTACGGTTATGATCCTTGATATCTTCGCGTCTAGAGCAACGACGAAAGAAGGAAAGATTCAGGTTGAGCTTGCGCAGTTACGTTACCGTGCGACAAGACTGATCGGTCTTGGAAATAGTCTTTCCAGACTTGGTGGTGGTATTGGTACCAGAGGTCCTGGTGAAAAGAAATTAGAGATTGACCGTCGTCTGATCAAAGACAGAATTTCTATCTTGAAAAAAGAATTAGAAGGTGTGAAACAGGCAAGGGAGACAATTCGTAAGAGTCGTTTAAATAATCCAATTCCTGTGGTTGCCATCGTAGGCTATACCAATGCCGGAAAGTCCACACTTTTAAATACACTGACAGATGCTAAGATTTTAGCAGAAGATAAGCTATTTGCAACACTAGATCCTACAACAAGAAACTTGGTGCTTGAAAGCGGGCAGCAGATTCTTTTAACGGATACGGTAGGATTTATTAGAAAGTTACCTCATCATCTTATTGAAGCATTCAAAAGTACATTAGAGGAAGCAAAATATGCAGATATAATTCTACATGTGGTTGATGTAAGTAATCCTGTTCATGATAAGCAGATGTTTATCGTGTATGAGACATTAGAAAAATTAGGTGTGAAAGATAAGCCAATCATTACGGCATTTAATAAAGTGGATCGTCTAGAAGAAGATGAAGTGATTAAAGATCTAAAAGCTGACGAAACTGTTCGCATTAGTGCAAAAGAAGGTACAGGATTACCTAATTTACTTGATGTAATTGAAGAAGTACTTCGTTCACAAAAGATGTTAATCGAAAAAGTTTTCCCTTATAGCGAGGCAGGTAAAATCCAGGCAATTCGTAAATATGGACAGCTTTTAAAAGAAGAATATCAGGAAGATGGTATTTTCGTACAAGCATATGTACCGAAAGAAATATATCTTTCCTTATAGAAAATGAGACAACTTTAAACGTGTAAAAAATAGCAAGTATGTTTGTACTTGCTATTTTTTTGCGCGTACAACTCTCAGATTCTATTACTTTTCGTTGGAAAAGAGATGATAAATTCAGCTGAATTCGGGATTAGAATGAAACAAAACTATGGTGGGAAAGAAAATTGCGAAAAAGGACAAAAGTACAAGATATAGTATGTCTAGTGAAAAGACAATAATAGATATAGTATTTCTTGGTTGACTATTGAATATATTAGTGCTAGACTCATAGGTGGTAATCTATGGATGCCAAATAATAATTTACATAAAAAGAAGTTACAGTTGGAAGGGAGCAAGTTTTATGATTAAAGTAATAAAACGAGATGGAGAAATTGCAGGTTTTGATCTGAGTAAAATCTCTAATGCCATCACAAAGGCATTTAAAGCAACTAGTAAGCAGTTTGATGAGGATATCATCAACT
>JAUNRX010000195.1 GCA_030539495.1 bacterium
TATACTACCATTTACATTATAAGCAGTTGCTGTCCCAAAATCATAACAAGTATAGCCGAGACTATTCTGTAAAAATTCTTGTTTTTCATTATTCATCTTCTATTGTATATTTGTTGCAGAACAACAGGAGTTATTATAATTGAGCATCTATATTATGTATATATGTAAACTAATTTCCATTATAGTAGTCTTCTGGTAAATATACCTGTGTCTTCAATATTTTGCAAGTTACTTACTCTTATATATAATTTAAGTAAAAATATTGTATATTTTCCCATTACTTTTTTTTATTTTTAGCGAATCTAAACCTACTCCATTTTATATCTTATCAGCTAATTATTTCAAATCTAGGGTGATTTTGTGTCGTGTGTTCCACGTCCTCTCACACCTAAATTGTTTGTAAAAATACATTCTTTATCCGTACTGAAGCGAATCACATTCATAACATACTCCTTATCAGTTGAATGTGATTTGCTGTCTTTATAATGAAAAACCTTGCCAACGCTCAATCTCTGAACGACAGCAAGGCTTCTCTCTTTTTTTGAACTATTCTATCACTTTATATTCTTTCGCAGCAATTTCCCAGTACTTCTCCGGCACAATTCGATCATGGATTTCTTCCCCATGCTCGATTGCTAGATCATAGGCACGTTTCGCACAAAGCGGCCCGTAATTAATACCCGTCTCAATTGATTTTAAAATTGCTAAAGGCCAGACCTTTCCTTTTTCCATTAGACGGCTTCCGTAAAAGACTTCCTTTAGTCGCTCAAAATCATAGGCAACGCTTCTTCGCTCGGCAATCCAGTCATTGTCCTTCCATTCAAGCACCATGTAATGTGCCTGCTTTGGTGCTCCAATGGCAACCCCTACGCTTCCTGGATTAAACAATGTCTTATGTCCATAACGATAGACACATTGACGATGGGTATGCCCGGAAATAATATATTGGGTTGGCATCTTATTAAGACAGAGCTTTGTATTTTCACGGTCTTCATCTAACAATTCTCTTGTGTTAAATGGAGATCCGTGGGCAAGTGTAATTGGTTTTGCTCCTTCGATTTCCAAAAGTCTGGTATAAGGAAGGCTTTCAAACCAATCTAGCGTCTCGTCACTTAAATGTTCATACGTATATAAAAGGCTTCCTTTATAAGAGGTATATCCCCAGTCATCACATTTATGTTCTCGGTAATCCACAAAATATTCTTCCCTGTTTCCTCTGATAAAATAAGTTTTATACTGGGTACTGATTTCTTTTAACATTCGTAGCGTGTCATTTGGATGCGGGCAGTCACTTACGTAATCTCCCAGAAAGACAATACCATCCACTTGTTCCTTCTTTATATCATTCATACAAGCTTCTAATGCAATGCTGTTACTGTGAATATCACTAAGGGCAACTAGTCTCATGCCATTACTCCTTTAACCAAAGACAGAACCTCCAAATCATAAGGAACAGCCAGATCTCCGGCAAAATATGGACTTCCTTCTGCAAGATAACGAGTCTTACGATTTTCATAATCCTTGTCTTCCGTATGCCATAGGACAAGATGTTTCACGCCAAGCTTTGTCGCAAGCTCACAAGCATCTTTTACGGTACTATGATGTTTTTCATATGGTTTAAAACGTTCTCTTTCCTCATATAGACAGAATGCTTCATGAAGCAGATAGCTTGTGCCTTTTACATATTGTTCTGTCACTTCATTATATGGCTCATCTCCGCAACACGTTAACATTTCTCCCGTTTTTACCGGTAAAGTGAAGCCGAATTGTTTTGCTTTTGTGGAGGCAATATCGAAAAATGTCACCTTAGTTTCAAGAATATCAACTTCTTGCCCATCTTCTAATCCCACAAACAGAATTCTTCCGTCTAAATGTTTGCAGATCTTAGGAAGTACTGTTAATTTGGCTAACGTCTTAATCGTGTCCACCAATTCCTTATAACAATAAATCTTAAGCTCCCCTTTATAAGTCCCTTGATTCATTGCCGTACCAATCATTCGTATCATCCAAACGACACCAAGGATATGATCGCAATGTTCATGGGTAATAAAGATATGATGGATCTTTCTATAATCAATCTTTGATTTTTCTAATGCAGATAAAATCCCATTTCCGCCGCCTGCGTCCACTAAAAAATATTCATCTTCTTTTCGAAGTGCAAAGCAAGTATTGTAACAGTTTGTTGCACTGGCATTTCCAGTTCCTAGTACGATTAGTTCTTCCATAAAATCTCCTTTATGTATGTTTCGTCACGAGTTATTCAACTGTACTATAACATAAAGGAGAATTTTTGTTAAGAGATAACTTTAAGCATTTTCGACATAAAACTCTTTGCGTCGAACTTTAATAAATGCAAAAACATAGAATATCACTGCAATTATAAACAATACTAGTAAAAGGGCGATTCGAATATTTTGCTGCTCCACCTGAGTGAATGCTGCAACAGTAAATCCTAATACGATTGTCATAACCATATAGGCGCCAACCCCCATAATACCTTGTTTATATCCTTTTCCACTCCCAGATTTTGCGCCACTGTAAAAGGTTTGAAACACACCTTTATTGCACATAAAGTCAAACGTAACAATCGCTTGCACAGCCATTACCAATAGGAAGAAGAATGCCATATATTGCACTGCTGGTATTCGCGCCATTCTTTCATTTAGTTCAAGTAACTTCATTCCCTTATTAACATATTTGAAAGAATATGACAAACGAATTATTCCACCAAGTAAAACTGCTTCCAATAGTCCAATGGATAGATCCGAAAGAAAATTAATCCTTATAATATCTTTTCTACTACAGCGAAAACTAGTGAATTCTTTGTCTATAAATCCTTTCACGTAAATTGCCACAATTAAATTCAAGATGGCAAACACGGAGTATAATGACAATACATAGTCTGCACGAGTAAATATATTTACCACACTACTGGACGCTGTCCCTGCTAAAAATGCTATTAAATAGAAGCCTACTGACTCCAAAACAAAATGACGATATATCTTTTTTCTTGTCCCCATCATTTACTCCTCCTAACCAATACTAATATGGTAACAAATTTTCTTTAGTCGAAGTAACAAAACTCCCCATAGAAATGCCACTGCCACACAGAGAGCTGCTGCTTTTCCAATATTCCAAATTCCTAACCAGACCGGAATTGTATTGTTCGATGCAAAATACGTAAAGATCCAAGGCAGTATGCCAATTGCAACGATGTAGCTGAATTTTTTCAGGGTAAGAAGGAACGTTACTGCTGCTCCTATCATTACTGTATATAAGAGATATGCTACCACAAAGAATAAAAGATAGGTACCAAGGTTTGGAGTTCTCTGAGACAGTATTACATAGCCGGACCCCGCTTTTACAATACATACGAATAAGGCTGCAATCGGCGAATACATCATCACGCTTTGTTTTCGTATCTTATATGCATAGCTTCTTCTTACTCGAAAATGGTCCATATAGTTCATCCTTACTCCTACGCAATACGTGATGACAAGTCCAATCACAAAAACCATAAGCGCAAGTGCAAGATAGGTGCATACTTCAAAACTTCGTATATTGCCACTCGTCCATAACGGCCCAGATACCATATAATAAATGCCGCATCCAATCGCCACTGTAAGAAAAATTCCGGCAAATGATCCTGCCATCAGATTACGAATAAGCTTTTGATCCATTTTTAAAGTTGTCTGATCCAATCTGATTACCTCCTCTCATTTTCGGTAAGAGCAACAAAGATATCCTGAAGGCTCAATGCGGTAATTTCAAATCCTTCACTTCTATACTGTGCTAATTTATTCTCAGTAAAGTTTCCTTTTACAATCCAAGTTGATGTTCCTGCAAATTCACTTTCTGTAATGATCTCTTCCTGTTGTAGCAATACCTTCTTTTCTTTTGGTGCACGGAAAGATAGGATGCTATTTCTTAAGTCATCAATCTCTTGTTCTAATAATACCTTTCCTTTTTCCATAATTACTACATCGGTAAATAAGTTGCTCATTTCGTCGATTAAATGAGTGGAAAGGATAAAGGTACGGTTATGCTCTGAATATTCCTCTAATAATAGGCGGTAAAACTGCTTTCTCATAACCGCATCCAGGCCTGAATAAATTTCATCAAAAATGGTAAATTCACATCTTGAAGAAAGTCCAAGAACGATTGCCACTGCAGTCTTTTGCCCTTTGGAAAGGTTAGAGTAGCGGGTATTCACATCCAAATCAAATTCTTCAATTAGATAATCGGCATACTCTTTATCAAACTTTTCGTAAAACACTTCTGCAGTCTTTAAAAGCTTTTTAATCTTAATTCCAACAAATCCTGGCATGTCATCGGAAAACATGCACATCTTTCTTAATGCCTTTTCATTTTCAAAGATTTCTTCCTTGTCTAACGTAATGCTTCCTGCCTCCGGAATGTATTTTGTCGTAATCAATCTCATTAACGTGGTCTTACCAACTGCATTTCTACCAAGCAATGCATAGATCTTTCCGCTTTCAAAGGTAACATTCAGTCCATCCACTGCTTTTTTCCCTTTAAATGATTTTTCTAATCCTTTTACTTCTATTACTGACATTCTCTTTCCCCTCCTTTTCTACTCTGCTTCCTTGATCATCTTGATCAGTTCACTTTTATCAATTCCGATCTTCTTTGCTTCTTCCACTAATACAGTGATATAGTCTGTTTCAAACTTTCTTCTTCGTTTTGTCTGAATTACGTTAAATGCGCCTTCGTTTACAAACATGCCAATCCCTCTCTTCTTATACAAAATTCCTTCTTCTACTAACAAGTTAATGCCTTTCCCTGCAGTTGCCGGATTTATCTGAAACTGAAGGGCAAACTGATTTGTTGATGGTACCTGGTCCCCTTCTTTTAAGTTCTTCTTCATAATCTCATCCTCTACCCAATCTGCAATCTGCATAAATATTGGTCTTAATGATGCTTCCTCAAACATACAAAACCTCCCTTCTGACTATGTAGCCTGTATTGTTTCTATTTTTGGTTTGTTGGTTTGATTTCATTTGGTCGGTTAGTAGGTTAATTAGTTGAGTAACTAACCTACTAACCACAATATATTCCTGT
>JAUNRX010000196.1 GCA_030539495.1 bacterium
ATCATGCTGCTCTAATCTTTTTGGTGGTTTGAGGATAGAGAGAAGAAAATAGTCGTCAGTACTCCGAATTCCAAGTATTAAATCCGACTAATTTACTCGGGAATATATTACCAGTATAATTTTATTCGACTTTTATTGACAAAAATTTACGACAGTAGTAAAATAAAGATATACAAATGATAATCAATATCAATTAAAAGTAAAATCAAAATAAATATTCCAAGGAGATACAAAATGAGAAAATCAATTTTAGCCATTGCAATTGCAGCAATGACATTTTCATTAGTTGCATGCGGATCAAAAGCAGAAAACAATGAATCAAATCAACAAGCAACTGTTCGTACAGCAACAGATGCTAGCAATCATACAGTAGAGGTTCCAGCTAACCCTGAACGAGTAGTGGATTTATCTGGTGCTAGTGATACATTATCCGTATTAGGATTTAACGTAGTTGGTACATGCAACTCAGATGCATACGATTATACAAAGTTACCAACATACCTTCAGGAAACATTAAAAGATGCTAAGATCTTAGGATACAGCATGTTAGATACAGTAGATGTAGAAGCAATCATCGGTTTAGAACCAGATTTAATCATCATCTCCAAAGTACAAGAAAAATCTTATGATCAATTATCCAAAATCGCTCCAACACTTGTTGTAGATTTAAAACAAGTTGATTTTAAAGAAGATTTCTTAAGCGTAGCTCAAATCATGGATCGTGAAGAGCAAGCAAACGAATGGATTGCTTCTTATGATGAAAAAGTAAAAGAAGTTTCTTCCTTAATGAAAAACACATTAGGTGAAGACAGCACTTACCTTTCCTTCCTTGCAAGTTTCGGTTCTAACTATGTATTCGCTAATTCAGCAATCGGTTCTTTCTTCTATGATGATTTAGGACTTCAAAAACCAGCAAACCTTCCAGAACAAAAAGATATGACATTACCTGTTGTAGATAGCGAAGGTTTAGCACAAATCGATGCAGATTATATGTTTGTAGTTGCAACAGATGAAGATCGTGCAACACTTGAAAATGATAAAGTGTACCAAAACTTACGTGCTGTAAAAGAAGGCAACGTAATTATGTTACCAGCTAGTCCTTACTTTACTCAAACTTATGGCCCAATCGGTAGAGTAGCATTCTTAGACGAATTAAAAGAATTTACTGCAGAATTAAATAAATAATCATGAATAAAAAATCTGTTTTCTTAGCAGTGGGCTGTAGTGTATTAGCAATTATAGGGCTATTCTTCGCTATATGCGCAGGTGCGAAAACGATTTCCATTCAAACTATATATGATAGCATAATGCATTTCGATCCTGAGAATATCGATATGCAGGTAATTCGTAATAGTAGATTGCCAAGAGCTTTAAGCACCGCCTTAGTAGGCGGTTTTCTTGGCGTTAGTGGGGCTTTAATGCAAGGTGTTACTAGAAACTCTCTTGCAGAGCCTTCTCTTATGGGAATCAGCCAAGGGGCAACATTAGCAGTTGCCTGCCTGTTTGTCAGTCCAACCGTATTCGGAGTTTTCGGAACTACGGTAGCTGCGTTCGTAGGAGCTAGCATCAGCGGACTCCTCGTTTTAGTATTTAGTATGAAAAATGCAAGAAACTTAAATATGACAAGATTATTACTTGCAGGAACGGCACTTAGTACGTTCTTCTTATCCTTAGCAAGTATTATTGCCCTTGTAAACAACCGCTCTCAAAATCTAGCATTCTGGGTATCCGGTGGGTTTAGAGGAGCTACATGGACAGGTGTGACTACTGCATTGATCATAGGATGTATTTTTGTTACACTTGCTATTTTGTTATCCAAGAAAATCAATATTGTAAGTCTTGGAGAAGATGTTGCGATTGGTCTTGGCGAAAATCCTGCTAAAGTACGTATTGCCACCATTTTAGTGCTTATTCCAATGAGTGCGGTAAGTGTTGCAATTGCAGGAAATATTGCATTTGTAGGCTTAATTGTACCTCATATTGTTCGTAAATTAGTAGGAGTGGATTATCGATATATTGTGCCATTTTCCTTCCTATTTGGAGCAACCTTATTAATCTGGTCAGATATTGCAGCCAGACTTGCAAATGCACCTTATGAAACACCAATTGGACTATTTACTTCCTTTATTGGTGTTCCTTTATTCTTATATATGATACGAAAGGAGAGGGTATAGATGAAAAATCGTTTTCGTATTGCATTTATAGTTAGTATCCTGCTCCTTGCAATTACTACTGTATTCTGTTTACAGTTAGGTTCCTATCATATGAGCTTTACAGAAATCTTAGGAACTTTATTTGGACAGGGAAGTTACATGCAGCAAACGGTTATTTTTGACCTTAGACTTCCAAGAATACTAATTGCCATAGCAGTAGGTATGGCGTTCTCCACAGCAGGATGTATTTTGCAAAGTGTAACAAAAAATGCACTTGCTGACCCTGGGATTATTGGAATTAATGCGGGTGCATCTCTTGCAGTCGTGTTATTGATCTATTCCGGTGGTACTGTTTATTATGATAAGATTGGTGCTCTAAATATGTTCTTAATGCCATTCGTTGCAATTATTGGTGCAATGATCTCAGCTGCATTAATTTATGTACTAAGCATTAAAAAGACAGTATCTCCATTTCGACTAATTTTAAATGGTATTGGTGTCAATGCGGGATTATCGGCATTTATTACCTTCTATCAGTTAAATATGAGCCAGGGAGATTATAACCAGGCACTTGTTTGGACAAGCGGAAGCCTTTGGGGAAGTTCTTATAGTTTCTTCTTTATTGTTGCTCCGGTTACTTTACTTTTAGTATTTGTAGCAATGTATAAAAGCAAGACACTGGATGTAATGGACCTTGGTGACGAGCTTGCGACTGGACTTGGAATCCAGGTGGAGAAGGAACGTCGTAGAATGTTGATTGTTGCGGTTGTCATCTCAGCCGTTGCTACCTCAGTTGCAGGTAATATTTCATTTTTAGGACTAATTAGCCCTCATATTGCAAGAAAATTAGTTGGGCCAGTACATCGCAGGGTAATTCCAGTTGCTGCAGTCATCAGTATGATCATTATCTTGGTTGCAGATGGAATTGCGCGTACCGTATTTGCGCCAGTAGAATTACCGGTAGGTATTATGATTAGTGTAATCGGCGTACCATACTTTATATATTTAATGTTAACAAGCAAGGAGGGGTAAGGAATGATGAAAGAACAAGCAGTAGAAGTAAAAGACCTGCAAGTTGGGTATGATGATACTATCATTATTGAAAATTTAAATCTATGTGTTCCAAAAGGAGAAATTACGATGATCATTGGTGCCAATGGTTGTGGTAAGTCTACCTTATTAAAATCCATTGGACGAATTCTTACTCCAAAGCGTGGAGATGTCCATATCAATGGTGTAGAAATTAAAAAACAGGCAAGTAAAGAGCTTGCAAAACAAATGGCAGTATTGCCACAGAACCCACAGGTTCCATCCGGATTATTAGTTCGTGAATTAGTTGCCTACGGCAGAGCTCCTTATCAAAAAGCATTTGGGGGACTCACTAAAGAAGACTATGATATGGTGGACTGGGCGATGAAAGCAACCGGAATCCATGAGTTTGCAGATCGACAGATTGATGCCTTATCCGGTGGACAACGTCAAAGAGCATGGATTGCCATGGCGATTGCCCAAGAGACAGAAATTCTTATTTTAGATGAACCAACGACATATCTTGATATGGCACATCAATTAGAAATTTTGAAATTATTACAACAAATCAACAAAGACTATAAACGTACCATTATTATGGTGCTTCATGAATTAAATAATGCAACGAAATTTGCAACTCATTTAATTGGTATGAAAAAAGGAAGTGTAGTGTTCCAAGGAAAGCCGAAAGATGTCATTACCAAAGAAAATTTAAAGACTCTTTACGGAATAGATGCTACACTTATGTATGACGAAGCATTAGGATACCCAATTTGTGTCGATTTTGACTTGGTAAAATAATGTAATGTCGAAAAAGGCGAAAAATATTAGAATTAGTTATTGACAAACATTTTTCGTTATGCTACAATCTGTTAGTGTGCCGCACAGCGAGGTACAAGTTCTACGCATGTAGACACCAAAGCTGGCGAGTAATGTTTATAGGAGGTGCCATATGTACGCTATTATTGCAACAGGTGGTAAACAGTACAAAGTAGCTGAAGGCGATGTAATCAGAGTTGAAAAACTTAATGCAGAAGCTGGCGAAACAGTTACATTTGATCAAGTTCTTGTAGTAAACAACGGTGAAGTTAAAGTAGGTAACCCTACTGTAGCTAACGCTAACGTTACAGCTTCAGTAGTTGCTAACGGTAAAGCTAAAAAAGTTATCGTTTACAGATATAAGAGAAAATCTGGATATCATAAAAAGAACGGTCATAGACAATCTTTCACTCAAGTTAAGATTGAAAAAATCAACGCTTAATTGATCCGATAGGTGATTGTATGATCAATATTAAAGTCTTTTCGAAAGACAGTGTTTATACAGGTTTTGAAGTCAGCGGACATGCTGGTTATGCCGAATACGGTCATGACATTGTATGTGCAGCGGTTTCCATGCTCGTACTAAATACAATCAATTCTATTGAAACATTTACCGGAGATCATTTTTCTGTGGAAGCAGAAGAAGAGAGCGGTTATATTAAATTTCAATTAGAAGATACTATTAGTAATGATAGTAAACTATTATTGAACTCTCTAGTTCTTGGCTTACAAGGAGTAGCGGAGGAATATAACAAAGAATATATCAATCTTGAATTCAAGGAGGTGTAAGACTATGATGAAAATGAACCTTCAATTTTTCGCGCATAAAAAGGGTGTTGGTTCTACAAAGAATGGTAGAGATTCCGAATCTAAAAGATTAGGTGCCAAAAGAGCTGACGGACAATTCGTTTTAGCTGGTAACATTCTTTACAGACAACGTGGAACAAAAATCCATCCAGGCGTTAACGTAGGCCGCGGTGGAGATGATACTTTATTTGCATTAGTAGATGGTGTTCTTAGATTCGAACGTAAAGGTCGCGATAAGAAACAAGCTAG
>JAUNRX010000197.1 GCA_030539495.1 bacterium
AATGTATAAACAGCACAAAAATTATAAACAGAAAAATAAAATACAGAAAACTAACATAAATAATAAAAAGCAGATCCACAAGAAACAGAACAACCAGAAGCAACAAAAGCAACAGAAGAACAGACGGCACAACCTTCTAACACAGTAAAAGAGTCTTCTACAAGTACTCTATTAATGATTGCAGCGGCAGCATGTGCAGCACTTTTCGCAGGAGTGATCGGAGTAACAGTAAAAGGAAGAACGAAAAAAGGTAAGAGCGAAGAAAAATAGGTGAAATAATGAAGCATTATACAAAATATATAATCAGCTTATGCTTAGCAGCAATTATGTTCTTAAGCACAGGAAATACAAGAGTAATGGCAATGAGTGATGGAGCTTATACTGTATCTGTATCCTATAGCTATAAAAATCCGGAAACGAATCAAACAGCAGACGGTGGATCAAATATTGCATTAGGCGAAAGCATGATTGAAAGTATGTTAGAGAAAAAAGCATTAGTAGAACAAGTGAACGGCAAGACATATGTAACAGTTGGTATTGGTTTAATGTCCAATATCTCTAGCGTTAATATTCAGACACAAAGTTCAAAAGGAGGATCCTATAAAACGGTATCCACTACAAAAACAGGAAGCAGTACAAACAACGGAGATACGGTAAACCATTATCGTTTCCAAATGAGCAACACAAACTGTTATATCAGCCCTAAAGTATTTGTAGATCCAATGGGAAGAGAAGTACAATTCTTCATCAAGCTAAATATGGGAACTGCAAAATCAGGAACTGGCATTTACAAAAGTGAAATGGTAGCAGTGGCAAAACCGACAGCAACAGCAGCTCCAAAAAAGACAGCTGCACCGGTAAAGACAACAGCACCAAAGGAAACTGAAAGTGCAAAGAAGACAGCTGCACCAGTAAAGACAGAAACAGCAGCGACTACAAAGCCAACACAGCAAGTAACACAGACAACAGTACCAACAGAAGAAGCAAAAGCAACTGAACAACCTGAGGAATCTTCAACTCCAGAAGCAATAGAAGAAGTAGCTGAAACAGCTACTCCACAGCCAGAATCAACAGAAGAAGCAGAAGCAACGACTGGATCAACGGAAGCAGCAGAAACTGCAGCTCCAACAGAAACGCCAGTCGTTGTAGAAGCAAGTGTAGATGGTAGTTCAAGCCCAGGTACAATCATTGCAATCGCAGTAATCGCAATTTCCTTAATCGGTAGTGCGACGCTTCTTGTGCTTAACAAGAAAGGAAGAAAAAATGACTAGACGAAAGATTACGGCAGCATGCCTTATGGTTTCATTTTTACTTTCCGGATGTGCAGTGAATAAACAGCCCGAACAAACAGCAGACGAGACTCCGAAGACAGTACAAAGTATTGCGGCTACTTCGGTAGCTACTCTGCAAATTCTAGACCAAATGGGAGTAGAGAATGTAGTTGGAATTCCAAAGACAGCAAGCGAGCTTCCAGAGCGCTACAAAGGTGCAACGGAAATTGGAGCGCCAATGGCACCAGACCTAGAGGTATTAAAAACGGTAAATCCAACATTAGTACTTTCCCCAGTCTCCTTAAAGAATGACTTAAGTCCAAAATACGAAGCAGCAAACCTTTCTTCTTATTTTGTAAACTTAAACAGCGTACAAGGAATGTACGATTCTATTAAAGAACTAGGAACAACATTAGATAAGAAAACAGAAGCAGATCAATTAGTCTCTGAATACGAAGCTTGGTTATCCGAAAAGCAAAAGAATCAAGAAAGCCTTGAAAAGAAGAATGTATTAATTCTTATGGGACTTCCAGGTTCTTATGTAGTAGCAACAGAAAACAGCTACATCGGTAACTTAGTAGCCTTAGCAGGCGGTGTTAACTGTTACGAAGGCACATCCACAGAAGATTTTATCAATGTAAATACAGAAGATATGTTAGAAAAGAAACCAGACATCATCATTCGAACTTCTCATGCTTTACCAGATCAGGTAATGGAAATGTTTAAAAAAGAGTTTGCAGAAAATGATATCTGGAAACATTTCGAAGCAGTAAAAAATAATCAAGTGTATGATTTAACAAGCACAGACTTCGGTATGAGTGCAAACTTAAATTATGTGGCAGCAGTAGAAGAACTAGAAGGATATCTTTATTCAAATAAATAGATAGAGGTAGGAAATAGGATAGGAGATTTATTTTGCATAAGAAAAGCAAAACAATTGCAGCATTTGCAGTTGTACTAATCGGTTTAATAAGTTTTATAGTCATCGCATGTAACGTGGGTAGTTTGAAAGTAAGTGCCGTAGAGTTATTTCGTGGGCTTTTTATAGAATATGATGAAACGGTGCATACCATTTACGACTTAAGATTCCCTAGAATCTTTGTAGCCATGCTTGCAGGGGCGGCCCTATCCGTTTCAGGAGTACTGTTTCAAGCAGTACTCCGCAATCCATTGGCAGATCCGACCATTATAGGCGTATCCAGCGGAGCTAGCTTTGTAGCGGTCATTATGACGGCATGTCTGCCACAAATGATCTTTATGGTTCCGTTATACGCATTTATCGGAGGACTTGCAAGTTTTGCCTTAGTATTCAGTCTTTCCTATAAAGGAGGCTTACGTCCGATTCGCATTATCCTAGTAGGTGTGGCAGTCAGTGCTGTATTTAATGGCCTAATCAGTGGAGTAAGTTCCATCGGTGGAACGACATCCAGTGCAGCAAATATTGTGGATGCAAATATCACAATGAAGACATGGTCAGATGTGAAATTATTGTCTGGATATGTATTAGTAGGTCTAGTATTAGCATTTGCAAGCTGGTATTTCTGTAATCTATTGGCACTAGAAGACAAAACGGCTCGCTCCCTTGGAGTAAATGTAACGGTAGTTCGAATTATCGTTTCCTTGATTGCCGTATTACTCGCAAGTATTTCAACGGCAGTCGTTGGGGTAATCAGCTTTGTAGGATTAATCGTACCTCATATCGCCAGATTGATCATCGGTGCAAACCACAAAGTATTGTTACCATTTTCGGCAGCGCTTGGTGCACTCTTGTTAGTGGTGGCAGATACCATCGGAAGAACAATCTTTGCACCATTTGAAATTAGTGCGGCAATTATTATGTCAGTACTTGGAGGACCATTATTTATCGTCCTGCTAAGAAAAAACAAGCAGATATAGAGGGAAGTTATGATAAAAGTAGAGAACGTTTCCTTCAGTTATGGAAAGAAACAAGTATTAAAGGATATTTCACTGGAGATAAAAGAAGGCAAGATTACAACGATTTTAGGACAAAATGGCTGTGGAAAGTCTACCCTATTTAATATAATGACAAAGAATTTGCCTCTTAAGCATGGCAAGATTTCCATTCAAGGAAATGATATTACAAAGATTAAGCTACGAGAATTTTCCAGGCTTCTAGCAACCGTGCATCAGTACAATATCGTACCGGAAGCACTAACAGTAGAAGAGCTGGTTGCATACGGAAGACTTCCTTATGCCCACACAAAAGAGTGTTATAAAAATGAAGAGTATATTAATCGTGCCATCGAGGCAGCGAAGCTTACAGAAATCAGACATGAACTAGTATCCAATTTGTCAGGCGGACAGATGCAGCGTGTCTGGATCGCCATGGCAATTGCACAGAATACAAAGATTTTATTCTTAGATGAACCAACCACATACCTTGACGTTCATCATCAGATAGAATTATTAAGATTGATCAAACGATTACAAGAAACGTATCAGCTTACGGTTGTAATGATCTTACATGAAATCAATCAGGCAGTTCATTATAGCGATGAAATCATTGCCTTAAAGGATGGACATGTCCTTTACAGCGGAGAGCCGGATGGTTTTACAACGACAGAGATGATGAAAGATGTTTATGGAATTGAATTAGAAATTATTAAAAATAACAAGCATAAACATGTAGTAACGGTTTAGATAAGGATAAAGAGAAATGACAAAAGTAGAAAAGAAATTACAACGTGAAATGAACGTGATTGAAACAATGATTAAAATTTACTGTAAAGGGAACCATGGTCATAAAGACTGCCTTTGCAGTGAATGTAATGATCTGTTAGAATATGCAAAGCTACGCGCAAGCAAATGTCCATTTATGGAAGAAAAAACGTTTTGTAATAACTGTAGAGTACATTGTTACAAACCGGATATGAGAGCGAAAGTAAAAGAAGTAATGAAATATGCAGGACCTAGAATGCTATTTGTAAAACCACATTTAGTAGTGCTTCATGGTTATTACTCCTTAAAGACGAAGATACAGAACAAAAGAAAAGACAGCAAACAAAAATAAGTTATGAGGACAGGAAAAGCACAATGAGATTTTTATATATTGTAGCCGGTCTGTTAAGTTTT
The DNA here is from genome assembly GCA_030539495.1 of bacterium. Classification (GTDB taxonomy): domain Bacteria; phylum Bacillota; class Clostridia; order Lachnospirales; family Lachnospiraceae; genus KM106-2. The sequence goes on from JAUNRX010000197.1 coordinate 4,365, forward strand.
GCATTGGGTGCGGTTGGTGTCATACTGCCAGTATTGCCAACCACTCCTTTCTTGCTTTTGGCAGCATTTTGCTTCGGGAAAAGCTCCAAACGACTTCACGACTGGTTCATTGGAACAAAGATGTATAAGAAACATCTAGAGGACTTTGTAAACGAACGAGCAATGACATTTGAAACAAAGGCAAAGATCTTAGGAACAGCATCCACAATGCTGATCATTGCATTTTTAATGGTAGATGTGATCTATGCAAGAATTTTCATCGGTATCGTATTCGTATACAAATACTATTACTTTGCAACACGCATCAAGACGATCAAAAAGCCAAGCTCTATCCAAGAGGAGGAATAATCCTCTTGGATAGAGCTTTTTTAATTACGAGAAATTTCTCTTCAAGAAGCCTCCTATGTATTAAAAAACGCTCCGCTAAGGATGTGCACTCAGGGAAAAGGATTATGTCGCTAATGCGACCAGCTTCGGCGCGGGCAAAGTGTGTGTTCCTTGTAAAGGATTTAAGACGCGAGAGTGTGTGGAACACACACTTTGTTCTGTATAGGATTAGGGTGTCAAAAGGCTATTTGTTTGTGAACATTTGGGCATATATCAAATTACTAGCTTCAAAATGCCAAAAATCATAAGTTAAAAGTAAAGGAGTAAGACAGTTTTGGCATATACAAGAATTAGTA
>JAUNRX010000198.1:0-2609 GCA_030539495.1 bacterium
AATCCCATTTTTCAATTTTTTGAATTTCATGAGATGTACGGAAACCATCAAAGAAATTGATGAATGGTACTTTGCCTTCTAATGCAGCTAAGTGAGCTACTGGGCTTAAGTCCATTACTTCTTGAGGATTTGTTTCAGCAAGCATAGCAAAACCTGTTTGACGACAAGCGTAAACATCACTATGATCACCAAAGATATTTAAAGATTGTGTAGCTACTGTACGTGCAGAAACATCAAATACACATGGAAGTTGTTCTGCTGCGATTTTGTACATGTTAGGGATCATTAATAATAACCCTTGTGAAGCTGTAAATGTTGTTGTGATAGCACCTGCTGCTAAAGAACCGTGTACAGTACCGGCTGCACCTGCTTCAGATTGCATTTCTACAACTTTTACTTGATTACCAAAAATATTGTCTTGTCCTGCTGCGGACCATTGGTCAACATAATCAGCCATTGGGCTTGATGGTGTAATTGGATAAATGGCAGCAACGTCAGTATAGGCATATGCTACGTGTGCAGCTGCTGTATTGCCATCCATTGATTGTTTTGCTCTTGACATTATTTAAATTCCTCCTTTAATTCTTATCGGTCATAATATGACCTATATCTGTATTATTTTACCACGTAACCCACATAATGTAAACAAAATCAAATGTACTTCTATTCATACAATGTAAAATACTACTTTCCTTTTGAAGATAATTGAATGAATAATTGAATTTAACTTCTTTATTTGATATACTTATGGTGTTTTACAAGTTTAGTATTTCTTTATGTACTAAAGCAGAATAAGATTTATTACATAGTTTAGCGAGGTGTAATATTGACGGATCGTTTCGATCGACTGGCTAAAAACGTCGTGCTTTCTCTGCTCATCCTATTGACAGGATTGCTAATATGCATTAATGTAATAAGCTCATGCTATATTGACAAAAATGAGCACGCTTATTATGTTTTTCATTCCGTTTTTCCAGTTCTAATTGCCGAGGCAATACTCTTCGGCTTATTTTTTGCGTGCATAAAGATAAAAATTAAAATTAAACATACGTTTAAATTCAATTTAAAACTACTATTGCTTTTTGCATTTATTTGCGGATGTTGCTTTGTAATAGGAATGGGGATTCAGCCTAGAGCAGATCAACGACTATGCTTACAGATAGCACAAGATATGCACAAAGGAAATTATGAAGCGTTTACGAAAGAAGGATATTTGCAGACTTACCCACAGCAAGCCGGCCTTATCCTCTTTTATTATTTTGTCAGCTTTTTACTTGGTTCATCCACAGTATTAGGCCTTCAAATCATAAACGTCTTTGCGTATGTATGTTTTATTTATTGTATTTACCATATAGCATTACTACTTTGGAAAAACACAACGATTGCTGCTTTTTCTGGAGTATTGACCTTTTCATTTCTTCCTTTACTGTTTTATACAACCTTTGTTTATGGCACATTGATTGGATTAGCACTTTCCACGCTTTCCATTTTAAAGGCACTGGAATTCATAAGGAAGCAAAAGGTAAGCTCTGCTATCTTCTGTAGTATTTTTGCTGGTTGCTCCGTTGTTATAAAAAAAAATTATATCATTGCAGTCGTTGCAATCGTTCTTGTTCTACTTGTGTATGGTATTGTAAAACGACACTGGAGTCTATTTATCTGCAGCCTTCTACTTCTAATTGCTACGCTTTCCTTTACTAAGATTACTTCTATGGCAATGGAAAGCATTAGCGGATGCACCTTAGGAGATGGAATGCCAAGCATTACATGGGTAACGATGGGACTTCAGGAAGGCTATCGTGCGGATGGCTGGTATAATCGTTATACAATCAACACGTTTGTGGACAATGACTTTGATCCTATCGCTACGAAACAGCAGGCAAAAAAGGACTTGCACAATGAACTATCTAAATTTCTTCATAATAAACAATATGCAGTAAGCTTCTTTTATAAGAAGACCGCATCCCAGTGGTGTGAACCGACATTTCAAAGCCTTTACATAAATAAAGTGTATTCCAGTTATGGAGAGCGCAAGTTTACGACTCCCCCATTCATAATGTCGCTTATTGTAAAGGTCCTGCTTCCAGCCTTGGATTTGTTCTTGTCCATTGCACTGATTGGCGTTATGATGTATTTGTTGTATAATCGTGAACAAATCAAGCTTTTGGAACTGCTTCCCGGTATCGTATTTCTTGGTGGTTTCCTGTTTCATCTTTTCTGGGAAGCCAAAGGACAATATACGATTACCTACTTTGTATTGCTATTTCCTTATTGTGTAAAAGGCTATAGCTGCATATATAAGAGAATAGAAGAAGTCCTTCTTGATCAATCGCATAAGGATATAGCATCGAGATGGCGTTCGATTGCATGCATATATCATGCCATAAGACCAGTAACACGATTATTAATTGTATTGCTTATTTTTAATATAATCACTCTGGTTGTACCAAGCGTTAAGGCTACCACTAATCGTTTCGACCAGACGTATTATACTTATTTATATAATTCTGGTTCAGAAAAGAAAAAGAGTAAAGTTCCAACCGGTAAATTTATCATTAGTACTTTTGATAAAAAGGGATATTTGGACTTTTCTTTAAAAAAGCCAGATC
>JAUNRX010000198.1:2709-4979 GCA_030539495.1 bacterium
AAGAAAAACAACTTACAAAAATGGAAACTACACCGTATTCACAAGTAGCGTTATACGCTTACGATATACATGGATGAGAGGGGATTTTAATTGAAAACACTGATTGAAAAATTCAGTAAAAATGTAGTAATGATCATTTTTGGCCTGATCACAATCTATCTAGCTACTATGACGATCATTAGTACTTGTTATGCTGATCGAAGAGAACGTGCATTTTATGCATTTGACTCCGTTCTTCCTATATTAATTACTGAACTTATTATTTTTATACTATACTACTACATTAAGAAAAAGGGCTATACATGCAAATATAAGTTTAAACTGAACTATTTCTTGCTCTTTGCATTTATTCTTGGCTGTATCTATGTCTTTGCATCCCGTATCCAGCCATCCGGAGATCAACGCGTCGTTCTGGATATTGCAAAACAGATGCACTACGGAAATTATAAAGAATTTGAGCCAGATGGCTATATGCAAACCTATCCACAGCAAGTTGGATTAGTACTCTTTTATTACTTTATCGGCTTTGTCTTGGGCTACCGAAATATTGTAGCAATCCAGTTAATCAACGTGGTTGCCTATGTAATCTTTATCTACTGTATCTATAAGATTGCAATGCATTTATGGAAAAGCGAGAAGATTGCCATGTGGACTTCAATTCTTACCGTTTGCTTTATTCCACTTTTACTTCTTACTTCTTTTATTTATGGAACGATGATTGGATTGGCTGCTTCTACCTATGCACTTCTTAAGGCAATGGACTTTATGGAAAATCAAAGATTTAAGACTGGTCTCGCTTGTGCCGTTGCAGCAGCTATTGCAATGCTTGCAAAAAAGAACTATTTAATCGTTGTCATAGCAATCACCTTGTTGCTCTTATTACATTCTTTCTGTAAGAAACATATCAAAGCAATAGCGGTTATTGCCATTATGATCATTGCTTCTTTCTCCTTAGGAAAGGCTGCAACCGTTACAATGGAGAAGCTTACCGGAATTACTATGGGCGATGGTATGCCAAGTGTGGCTTGGATGACCATGGGACTTCAAAAAGGTACCCGTGCCAATGGCTGGTATAATGAATACTCCGTTAAGACATACATGAACAATAACTGTGATACGGAAGCGACTGCTGAAGTAGCAAAGAATGATTTAATCAATCGATTAAAGGAATTTAATAAAGATAAGTTGGATGCTGCCAACTTCTTTACTCAGAAATTAGCTTCTGAATGGGCAGATCCAACATTCCAATGTTTCCATTTGGTTCATAATCAGACAAAGTTGGTTAGGTATGAACAAGCACCTAGAACGGTTGCCAACCGTGTTATCGTTTACGCGCTTACTCCATACCTAAATATATTAGAATCCTTTGTATTCTTAGGCCTTTTAATGTTTGCTTTCTTTGATTTTAAAAAGATTAAGTTATGGAATCTATTGCCGATCGTGGTATTTATCGGCGGTTTCCTCTTCCACTTTATCTGGGAAGCAAAAGGCCAGTATACTGTTTGCTACTATGTATTGCTATTCCCATACTGTATCAAAGGATATATGGAAGCATTTAAGAAATTCGATGAGCTAATTGAAACTCGCAGCTCTTTAGGTTTTAAGAAACAATCGTTCCTTACTGTGGTACAAGGGCTTCGTCCAATCTGTTTCATTCTTGTAATCGTAATTTCATATAAAGTAGTTACATTAGTGAGCCCACTTGCTGATTATACCGTTAAAAATTCCAATCGAATTTATAATACGTACTTTATGAGCAAGCCAATCACCTTTAAGACGATTAAAGGACGATGCCGCATTCAAGCATGGGATTCCAACGCCTACTTAGATATTGTTAAGGATGAGCGTACTGGATCATATAACTTATTTATGAATACAGAGATTACAGATTCTGAACGAGTTAATGTGATCAATCAGGCTAACAACCTGGATATCTATTTTGAAGATGCTCATTTTTCTCTTAATGGAATTAAGTTACCTAAAGTAGATGAAACAAAAGCACAATATGTACGAAACTTCTATAGCACAGGGTCAAAATGGGGAATTAGTCAAAATGACGATGATTCCTTTGCGATCAAGACGCCTGATGGCTATTGCTTAACTCGTACCGATGATGATAACGCTCTAATCTTTGAAGCCGAAGAACCTACTTCCGAAGCTCAAAAATGGAGATTTATCATGCTTGAACCAACTAGTACAAAATAAACAAATCCCTCTGTCTGGTAAGATGACAGGGGGATTTTTTATTGGATGCCGAGTTCCTTTACATC
>JAUNRX010000051.1 GCA_030539495.1 bacterium
AATTCGGTCTTGCTTCGAGTGGGGTTTACATATGCCCTGTTTGTTACCAACCAGGCGGTGATCTCTTACATCACCTTTCCACCCTTACCAATAAAATTGGCGGTATATTTCTGTTGCACTAGCCTTGGAGTCGCCTCCACCAGACGTTATCTGGCACCCTGCCCTATGAAGCCCGGACTTTCCTCACCTAAGACCTTTCGGTAACTAATAGGCGCGATCATCTGTGCTACTCAGACACTCATTCTATCAAACTAATTAAAAAAAAGCAAGTATTTAATTTGGTGTATCACTGGAAATAAATAATTTTACAAAGTTATTATAGAAAAATTAAAACTTTTCAATAGAAATAGTAAAAATCGGTAATAATTTAAATTTTCGAGAATATACTAAAATGGTAGAAGGAATTAACTTTCCAAGGCAAAAAAGTTCAATGACACAAACGCATAGCTAAGTCATAAACATTTATGGCTACGAAACTGTGACGAAGGAGGAGAAAAATGAATATCTTAGATGCGGATTTTACACTTTATCAGATTGAACAAACATTAGAGGAAAGATTTAAAACAGATGAAAAGATGCTAAGGACAATTGGCGATCTTGACTTAACATATGAAGATTACAAATATTTAGTTTTAAAATTAAAAGGAATTTCAAAATACATAACGAAAATTGAGGTTTTTGAACAGTACAAGCTTAGTATAATTACAGCAATGGTATTTTCAGTGCGATATGAGAAATCAACAAAGTCAATATACCAGCAAATTAGGAAGACATTAAATAAGTTACAGCAACATCAGCTTAGATTCGTTATACGTGTTACTACGAATGTTTTTTATGAATTAGGACTTTCCACGTATGGTGTTGAGATGAATACAATTAATGATATACTTGAAGTTATTGCAATTCATGCAAATTTATCAAAAGAAGAACAAAATATAATATTTCGGATGTTAGATAATTACTATGAAGAGGGCGAAGATGTTTTATTAGAAGAAGAACTCTACGAGAAGATGAATGCTGAGATTCACAAAGCATATCCTCATCTTACACACAATACGATAAATCTTTCAATTTGTTATTTGTTAAAAGATTTATATGCATCTTGCTCATCAAACCGATATACATTAAATCAATTATTGATGCAATATAATCAATTATCAAAAAAACTTATTGAAGATTGTTATGATTGGACAAGAACCTATAGTTCCAATAAGAACCGTTTAGCTCAGGTTCGATGAATGAGAATGATAAAATAGCTGTATGCTAGTTTATAGAGATGCCATATGTTATGGCATCTCTTTTTTTAGTTCATAGACAATGATGTTAGCGTACCGGAATGGGAAATTGTGCTACACTTCCCCTTGCTTTTATTGAAATGAGCAATTAAACTGAATGGGAATGGTTTTAAAAGAATTTTATCATAGAAAGGATATAAATTATGAGAGAATTTAGTGAAACAGGTCAAGTAGAATGGAATGAGATGTTAAGCGAGCGTGAAGAGCTTGCCATTGAACGAATACAATCAATTGTAAAGGAGAATGAATTAACGACTCCATATAGCGAATTTTTTGTAAAGGAAGCAAAATTCCTTCTTTTAGTTCGTGAAGTTTATGAGAAAGCATGTGATGGAAGTCTTTCTTCAAACTCACTAGAAGAATTAGAACAATTGAATGAAAGACTTTATGAAGATATAAAAGAAGAAACATATGCACAATGTTATGGAAATCCAGAGTACGCAGTGAATATATTTGGGGAGCCAATTGGCCGCCAGTTATGTTTCTTATATGCAGAACTTCGTGGACTTATTGTGCCTGCATTTGAAAGACGTCGTTACGATTTATTAATTTACTTTGAATTATTTATCGAAATCTACTGCTACTTTACAGAAGTAAATGAGGAAACTTGTTACTTAGTAAAATCAGCAATCCGATATTTTGTAAATGATTACTGCAGTTATATGGTAGATCAACGAATAGAAGAAATGATCGATCCAAGACGTGATTTTGCAGTAAATATCATTATGAATTCAGATTTATCTGATCCAAAGTATTTATATCAATTTGGTGAGTATATTGGAGAAAACGAAAGAAAGATTTCCGCATATCTTGCATCCATGCCAGAAGAACAGGTGGAAGATATGGCAAGAACTTATACGGAAGGATTTCGACAAGGATTCATTAGTGAAAACATTGATTTATCAAAGAAAAGCGTTGTTAATATCCGCTACAGTGTAGGATTTGAACGTATGGTTCGTGCAGCAATTAAGCAATTCAAGGAAATGGGTCTTGATACTGTGATTTACCGTACGGCATTTGCAAATATCAATAAAAATCAAAATGCTAAAATCGGTTATTTCTCTACCAGTATAAATCGACAATATAACTATGACCACCGTTTCGATGATGCGTTATATCTAAATAAAGCATTTATTGCAAAGAAATTAGAAGTACAGAAAGCATCCTATGAAAAACGAAAAGACTTAGCACGCCAATTTGCTGGTCCCGCAGTAATTGAAATCTTTGGTGAAAAAGAATTTTATCCAGTGAAAAAAGAAGAAGCATATAGTCTGAACGACCATCAGCAAGAATTAATGAAAGAGTATCGCAGAGAGTCCAAATTAATCAGTAATGAATACTTACCAAGTGATGAGTACAGCTTTACGATTATTGCTTATCCAATTCCTGAGATTGGAAAGGATTTTGATGCAATCTTTGCAGAAACAGTAAAGGTAAATACACTTGATGTGGCAATGTATCGAGAAATACAGACAAAGATGATCGAGGCACTTGACGAAGGTGAGTTCGTCCATATTGTTGGTAAGTCACCAAACCATACAGACATTAAGATTAAGCTTCATGAGCTTGCAAATAAAGAAAAAGAGACAAATTTTGAGAACTGTCTTGCGGATGTAAATATCCCATTAGGAGAAGTATTTACATCACCTAAGTTGACAGGAACAAATGGCTGTTACCATGTATCACAAGTATATTTAAATGGCTTGAAGTATAAGGACTTATCCATTGAGTTTAGGGATGGAATGATTACAGATTATACTTGTAAGAACTTCGATAATGAAGAAGAAAATAAGGCATTTGTAAAAGAAAATGTACTATATAATCAACAGACTCTTCCAATGGGTGAGTTTGCAATTGGAACAAACACGACAGCATATAAGATGGGACGCACGTATCATATTGAACAAATGCTCCCAATCCTGATTGCAGAAAAAACAGGTCCTCATATTGCAGTTGGTGATACTTGCTACTCCATGGCAGAGGAAAATAAGACCTATAATCCAGACGGAAAAGAAATCATTGCAAAAGACAATGAGTGTTCTGCGCTTAGAAAAACAGAAATCACAAAGGCATATTTTAGCTGTCATACGGATATTACAATTCCATATGATGAACTATCAAAGATCGAAGTGATCAAAAAAGATGAAAGTACCATTACAATCATTGAAGATGGAAGATTTGTACTACCTGGTACAGAAAAGCTAAATGAAGCATTAGATTCCTTAGAAGATTAGGCGATAACAAAGCTTTAACCTTATTCATAATGTCAGGTTATGAATAAGGTTAGAGATTGGTATAAATCATACGCTACATATTACGGGAAAGCACTTGACATTTATTAATGCTAATTATAAATTAGTATGTGTAAATTAATTATGTTAATAAGACGAAGCTTGTCTGAGATAAGGCATCGTTTTTAATAAATGACGAAAAAGGAGAACTAGTATGGCTAAGGTTGGAATTTTAATGGGAAGTGACTCTGATTTAGAGATCATGAGCGCAGCTGCAAAAGTACTTGAAGAATTAAATATTGAATACGAGATGACAATTATCTCTGCACACAGAATGCCGGATATTTTCTTTGATTATACAAAGACTGCATTAGACAGAGGCATTACTTGTATCATTGCAGGAGCAGGCGGAGCAGCTCATTTACCAGGAATGGCAGCAGCAATGTTCCCATTACCAGTAATCGGTGTTCCAATTATGACAAAATCTTTAGGTGGTGTTGATTCTTTATATTCCATCGTACAAATGCCATCTGGTATTCCGGTTGCGACAGTAGCAATCAATGGTGCAAAAAATGCAGCATTATTAGCAGCTAAGATCATTGCGACAAATGACAAGGAAATGCTTAAGAAGTTACAAACATATGCAGAAAACATGAAGAATGAAGTTGTTGTGAAAGCGGATAAATTAGATAAGTTAGGTTACCAAGGTTATATTGAACAAATGAAAAAATAGAAAAGATACTGTTAACCCATCTTTGTTGTCAAATTAGGAGGAAGACTTATTATGGATTATAAAAAAGCAGGCGTTGATATTGAAGCAGGATATAAAGCAGTTGAGTTAATGAAGGAACACGTAAAAGGAACAATGAGAAGTGAAGTATTAGGAAACCTTGGTGGATTTTCCGGAGCATTTTCTTTAGAAGGATTTAAGACAATGGAAAAACCAACCTTAGTATCCGGTACAGACGGCGTTGGTACAAAGCTAAAACTTGCATTTATCCTAGACAAACATGACACAATTGGTATTGACTGTGTTGCTATGTGTGTAAATGATATCGCATGTGCAGGTGGCGAGCCTTTATTTTTCCTTGATTACATAGCATGTGGAAAGAATGAGCCAGAAAAGATTGCAACAATCGTAAGTGGTGTGGCCAATGGATGTAAACAATCCGGAGCAGCATTAATCGGTGGTGAAACAGCAGAAATGCCAGGTTTCTATCCAGTAGATGAATATGACCTTGCAGGTTTTGCAGTAGGGATCGTAGACCAGGCAAATTTAATTGATGGTTCCAAATTAAAAGAAGGAGATGTACTGATCGGTATTGCATCTTCCGGTATCCACAGCAATGGTTATTCTTTAGTTCGCCAAGTATTCAATATGGAACGTACTGCATTAGATCGTTACTATGAAAGCTTAGGAGCAACTCTTGGCGAAACCTTACTTACACCAACAAAGATTTATGTAAACGCACTTAAGAGCTTAAAGACTGGTGGTATTGAAATTAAAGCATGCAGCCATATCACAGGCGGTGGTTTCTATGAAAATATTCCTAGAATGTTACAAGATGGCATGCATGCCGTTGTAAATAAAAATAGTTATGACGTTCCTCCTATCTTTAAAATGTTATCCACAGATGGTAATATTAAAGAAGAAATGATGTATAACACTTACAATATGGGAATTGGTATGATTGTTGCAGTAGATAAGGAAGACGTTGACAAAGCAATGAACCTTATTAAGATTGCAGGAGAAACTCCATATGTAGTAGGTGAGATTAAAGCAGGGGAAAAAGGAGTGACTGTATGCTAAAGATTGCAGTATTAGTTTCCGGTGGCGGGACCAATCTTCAGGCGATTATCGATGGAGTGGAAAATGGCAAGATTACCAATACAAAGATCGAAGGGGTAATCAGTAATAAAAGGGATGCATATGCATTAGAAAGAGCAAAGAAGCATGGCATTAAGGCTGTAGCGGTAGCAAGAAAAGACTATGCTAGCCGTGAAGAGTTTGGAGATGCCCTCCTTCAGGCGATTAATGAGCTAGATGTGGATTTAATCGTGCTTGCAGGCTTTTTAGTAATCCTACCGGAAAAATTAGTAGCGCAATATGAGCATAGAATGATCAATATTCATCCATCTCTTATTCCTTCTTTTTGCGGACCGGGCTATTACGGCTTAAAAGTGCATGAGGAAGCATTGGAAAGAGGAGTAAAGGTGACGGGAGCAACCGTTCATTTTGTAGATGGCGGATGTGATTCCGGACCAATTATCTTGCAGAAGCCGGTTATGGTAGAGCAAGGAGATACTCCTGAAATTCTTCAAAAGAGAGTAATGGAACAGGCAGAGTGGAATATCCTTCCCGAAGCGATTGACTTAATTGCAAATGGAAAGGTTCAAGTGATAGACGGTAAAGTAGTAATCAATAAATAAGGCAGGAGGCATCACGAATGAAGGTACTAATCATTGGCGGAGGCGGTAGGGAACACGCCATTGCAACTAGTGTTGCAAAAAGCAAACAGGTAGAGAAGATATACTGTGCACCAGGAAATGCTGGAATTGGCCAGATTGCAGAATGTGTAAATATCGGTGTAATGGAATTTGATAAATTAGTACAGTTTGCAAAAGAGAATGAAATCGATTTTACAATTGTAGGACCGGATGATCCTTTAGTAGCTGGTGCGGTAGATGCATTTGAGGCAGCTGGACTTACTGCATTTGGTCCAAGAAAGAATGCGGCAATTATCGAAGGAAGTAAAGCATTTTCTAAGGATTTAATGAAAAAGTATAATATTCCTACTGCTAGTTATGAAACATTTACAACGTCTGAAAGTGCAATTGAATATCTTTCCACTTGTGACTTCCCAATTGTTTTGAAGGCAGATGGATTGGCTCTTGGAAAAGGCGTATTAATCTGTAACACATATGAAGAAGCAAAAGAAGGCGTTAAGACATTAATGTTAGATAAACAGTTTGGCCATGCAGGAGACCGTATCGTAGTAGAAGAATTTATGACTGGACGTGAAGTAAGCGTACTTTGTTATTGTGATGGTAATACCATTGTTCCTATGACAAGTGCACAAGATCATAAACGAGCAAAAGATGGGGACCTTGGGCTAAATACTGGTGGAATGGGAACTTTTTCTCCAAGTCCATTTTATACCGATGAAGTAGATGCGTTCTGTAAAGAACATATTTATCAGCCAACAATGGATGCAATGAAAGCGGAAGGAAGAGAATTTGTAGGGATCTTATTCTGTGGACTTATGTTAACGGACAAAGGGCCAAAGGTATTAGAATATAATGCCCGTTTTGGAGATCCTGAAGCTCAGGTCGTGCTTCCACGTATGAAAAATGATATTATCGAAGTGATGCAGGCTTGTATCGACCATAAGCTTGACACCATCGATTTACAGTTTGAAGACAATGCAGCAGTTTGTGTTGTGCTTGCATCCAATGGTTATCCAGAACATTATGAAAAAGGCTTTGTAATCGAAGGATTAGATAAGGTAGCAAAGAAAGAAGGCTATTATGTATTCCATGCCGGTACAAAGCAGACAGAACAAGGGATTGTTACAAATGGCGGACGTGTCCTTGGTGTAACTGCAAAAGGAGCGACATTAAAAGAAGCACGTGCCAATGCCTACGAAGCAACTAAGCTTGTAACGTTTGAAAATAAATATATGCGGACTGACATAGGAAAAGCGATTGACGAAGCATAAGTTTATATGGAAAACGGCTCACATAAAAAAGTTATGTGGGTCGTTTTTTTATGCAAACAGCGAAGTAAAGTAATGTAGGTGTTATCTTATTGAGCATCACAATCACATAGAAGCGACTTGCATACGAAACTGTTAACACAGGCAGCACAAGGCGAAAATTGACAGATATGACAAAAGAATGCCATATACATTTGTTAAATTATTAGTATACATGTTTGCGTTTGTAATATATAATGGCTTTTTGTATTAAGTTCAGTTTATAGAAAACCGATATATATATGAGAGAACGATAGAGAAGTTGTGATAGGAGGGGGCAATTCACATGAAGAAAAAGAAGTTAGCTACCTATCTGGCGGCTATTGTCAGTTTGTGTATTGTTATATTCGCAATTACTATGAATAATAATGAGGCATATGCGACGACAAAAGGGAAGGTTAATGTAAACAGCCTGAATGTTAGGACTGGAGCAGGGACAAATCACTCAATATTAACAAGTAATAGCAGCAAGGTAAGGCTAAATAGTGGAACAGATGTTACAATTCTAAGTGAGAAAAGCGGATGGTATCATATTAGTTTTAAATTTAATAAGGTAACATTAAAAGGTTATGTATTGAAAAAATATGTAACAGTAGCAACGACGTCAAACACGAATAGTACATCGACGACAGCATCTTCTGTAAGTACGAAATTTAAAATTCCGGCCAAGACGAGAGAAGCACTCAAGGTCAGAACAGGAGCAGGAACAAATCATAGTCAGTTATCTGTTTCAGGAAAATACGTGAAACTATCAGCAAAACATAATGTTACAATTCTAAATGAGAAGATGGTAGGAAGCGTAAAATGGTATTATGTTTCATTTACCTATGATAAAAAGACAAGATATGGCTGGATATGTGGTGATTATGTGCAGTTAACGTTAAATTCAACTGTAAATGCATACGTGAGAACCAACACATATAAGATTCGTAAGGCACAAGGAACGAGTGCTGCTTACTTAAAGGTAAGTGGTAAGGTGGTTACACTGAAAAAGAATGCCAGTGTCAGAATATTGAAAGAGCAGCATAAGAATAATAAGCGTTGGTATTATGTAAGTTTTACGTATAATAAGAAGACCTATAACGGATATATTGATGCAAGCGATGTTTATTTTAAGACGACAGTAACCGCAACAGCGACGAAAGCGCCAACCAAAGCGCCGACCAAGGCGCCAACAAAGGCACCTACAGTTGCACCAACCAAAGCGCCAACGGCAACACCAACACAGAAACCATCCAATTCCACAACAAATGGAGAGAGTTTTGTAATCAGTGATGCGGACTTTGAAAAAATGCTAAAATCTGAAGGATTCCCAGAGGATTATAAAGTCCTTCTTAGAAAAATTCATAAAGAGCATCCAACGTGGAGATTTGAAGCAATGAATACCGGACTAGATTGGAAGGTATGTATTGAGAAGCAGACGAGTACGAAAGGAAAGAATGTAGTTCAAAAATCAACACCGCAATGGATTAGCCGTATGACAAGTGCATTTGACTATGTGAATGATAAAGCAGTCGTATGTGATTATCCAAATTGGGTGACAACATCGGTAGAAGCGGTGGAATACTATATGGATCCTCGTAATTTCTTAACATCCACAGGAGTATTCCAGTTTGAGTTGTTAAGCTATGACTCTAAAACTCAGACGAAAGCAATTTGTCAGGCAATGGTAAAAGGGACGCCATTAGATGCGACGTTTACGTATACTTCGGATTCAGGGAAAAAGATTACTATGTCTTATGTAGATGCATTTATTGATGCAGCAGAGTATTCGAAAGTAAGTCCGGTTCATCTAATTGCAAGATGTAAGCAAGAAATCCTAACTACCTCTAATGGAAAATTAGTATTTTCTAATTCGGCAACAGGAAAGTTAAAGGGATATGAAGGATACTATAACTTCTTCAATATCGGTGCAAGTGATTCTGCTTCGGGTAATGCAGTAGCCAAAGGATTACAGTACGCAAAGACTGGTTCAAGCAGTGCGGCTAAGAACCAAAGGATGTTTATTCCATGGAATAATCCGTATAAAGCGATTATGGGTGGAGCTAAATTTATCGGAGAAGGTTATATTGAAGTAGGACAGGATACGTTATTCCTTCAAAAATTTAATGTTTCAAGCTATAGTACACACAATCATCAATATATGACTAACGTGCAGGCTCCAACGAGCGAGGCAAGTAAAACATATAAAGGATACAATGATATTGGTAACTTAAATATTCCAATGGTATTTAAAATTCCAGTATATAAATCAGGTACTCTTCCAACTAAGGTGAGCACGTATCCTGATAGCTTAGGAACGTATTATAAGAGCAGCTTTAATAATTATGTTTCCGATTTGCAAATTGTAAACACAACCAATAATGCAGTAATTATGTCAGCTACAACGACGGGAGCGAATAAGTTCTATCCTGCCAATACGGCACAGACATTTACGATTAATGGAGTAGGAACAATTAAGGTAAATCCAATAGCGGCTCATTCAAAGGCAACGGTAACACTAACTGCAAAATTTAATTCAGGTACTGCGAAGACAATTACAGCAGGATCGAATTACACATTGCAAGTAGGAACTACTGTATTTACTACAAAGGTAAAAGCAGTAAATGGTGATACTAGAACGTACACAACGACAGTAATTAGAACGAAATAATAAAAACAAAAATCTGACCAATACGGATCAAGCCGTTGGTCAGATTTTTTATTGATTTTAAGGGTATGATTGGGTAAAATCGAATTATAGCGCAGAACAAGGAGAAAACTTCAGAGTGAAAAGACAGACAGGGAACCTAAGGATTATAATGTTTGCGATTATTTTGATGGGAAGCATTATATTAGAGAACGGACAGACCGTTAGAGCCACCAGTACTTCTGTTACATTGGCAGCACTTTCGGAAACAATTCAGATAGGAGATATTTTTTCGGTTTCGGTAACGTTAAAGAGTTCTAGCTCCAATAAGATTGGAGAAGTAAGTGCCAAGGTCAAGTATGATACAGATGGTCTGGAGTTTTTCGCAGAGAATAGTGTCTTTGAGGAAAACAACGGTGAAATCACAATTACTGATGCCGGGACGGAAAGCAGTGCCTCCAAGAAATATATTTTGCAATTTAAAGCAGTGGATACAAAGACAGCACGAATATGGATTGAAGGAACTCCGTTTATTTATAACTCAAATGGCAAGATATTAAGTGTTTCAAAAAATGTACTGAAAGTCAGTGTTGGTGAGAGAACAGAAAAGAGTAATAATAAGGACTTATCTTCTCTTGCTATAAAAGAAGGGGAATTAGATAAGAAGTTTAGCAAGTCTCAAACGGATTATACAATGACTGTTCCACAAGAGATAAAGGCATTAACTGTTTTAGCAACACCTGCGGATGCGAAGTCAAAAGTATCAGTTACAGGAGCGGACAAGCTATTGGTGGGGGAAAATAAAGTTGTTATCACAGTTACTAGTGAAACAAAGCGTACAAAGGATTATAATATAGTTGTAACAAGAGGAAATATACCAAGTTCCACAGCAACACCTGCTGCAACTGCTATACCAGGGTTGAACAAAGGGGAACAGAATTCCACGGATACTCAGTCTTTAGAGGATCAAAAAGTGGAGGAAGAGAAGCAACAAGAAAATCGATTTAGTGAGTATGAGTTTGTCTCTGTTACTAATCTTAGAACAATTCCAAAAGGATACTTATCGGTGCCACTTGCAATCAATGAACGAAATGTAGATGCTTATCAGCTAGAAGGCCAAGAGAAGCAGGAAATGTTTTTGGTATGTGCCAAGTATCAAGGTGGTGAGCCTGGATTTTATATGTACGATAAAAAAGAAGGGACGCTGCAACGCTTTATTAAACAGCAGAATACAGATGTTTTAATTACAGATACAACTATGATTTCTGTTGTGGAGTATAATAAAGAAGTTCGTAAGCTTGGATTAATAATTGGTATATGTGCAGGGGTGATAACCATGCTATTGATCAGCATAATTCGAATGTACATGAAGTCAAAAGGATATACGAAAGAGTTAGAGTAAAGGGCCGTCGTTTGTAAACGATATGGCCCTTTGGCTATAAATTAAGTTAAAGGAAGGATGTGCCTGTAAGAAAACTAGAAATTGACGTATAGAATGGTAACATTTGATGCAGAATACATAAGATATAAAATAAGAAGTTTTGTTTTGAGATTGAAATGGCTATAATTTATCTGGTTTTAATATAATAATAGTGTGTAGAGGAACTACTTGAAGTTAAGTAAAATATTTATTATACTTTATGTATAACAAATATAATAAACGGAGGCGATCTTAGGTGATAGTGCGTATTGATTTTAACAGTGATGAAGCATTATACATGCAGTTATATAACCAGATTATAATTGGAATAGCCAATTCCGAAATTAGGGAAGGGGAAAATCTTCCTTCCGTGCGTGACCTCGCTGATGATATTGGAATTAATATGCATACAGTTAACAAAGCATACGGAATTTTACGTCAAGAAGGATATCTAAAGCTTGACCGAAGAAGAGGTGCTGTAATTGCCATTGATGCAGATGCTATTAAAGCAAAGATGGAAATAGAAGAGAAGTTAAAGGTGTTGCTTGCCAAGGCAATTTGCCGAGGCGTTAAGAGAGAGGATATACACGGCCTGATTGACGAAATATATGACGATTACGGATATGAATAAGTAGCGAAACATTAGGAGGGGTATTCATATGCTCTGTGATAAATGTAAGAAGCGTCAGGCAATCATTTATTATACCGAGATCATAAATGGAATAAAGAAAGAACAACACTTATGTGAGGAATGTGCCGCAAAATATGCGGATTTTGAGCTTGGCTTGTCAAAAGCAAATAAGGAACTATCTTTAGGTGGTCTATTGTCTAGTATTTTAGGAAACTATAGTGCAAGTAATCCCACAGTAAAGGAGGATGAGTTGGAAGCCGTGATTCAATGTGAACGTTGTGGTATGACATACGATGCTTTTTTACAAGGGGGAAAGTTTGGGTGTGCTGAGTGCTATACAAGCTTTGGAAAACAATTAGAAAAGAGCTTCAGACAAATTCATGGTGCAACTAGTCATATTGGCAAACGCCCAAAAGGCTTTGTTAGTCAGACGGATAAGATTATCAATGATTTATCTGAAATAGACAGACTCTCCATACGGCTGCAGGATGCAATAGAGAAAGAAGAATTTGATCAAGCGGTGTGTTTAAGGGATCAGATTCGTGCTCTTAAGGCAAAGGAGGAGTCGCATAATGTCTAAGTGGTATGAAATGCAAGGTGAAAGCTCAGATGTAGTATTTGCCAGCAGAGTACGCTTGTCTCGTAATATGGATAAATACTTATTCTCCAAAAAGATGACAGACAGTGATGCCGTCCAGTTGGTAGAAGAAGTACTTTATACATTTAAGGATTATTCCGAGGAGGCTCAAACCTATCAGAGATGTAATCTTAGTGAATTGAATGAGATAGAGAAGCTATCCATGGTGGAACGTCAGATCCTTACGAAAGACTTGGCAACGAAGAAACAATGCAGCGGTCTTGTTGTATCGGAGGATGAGTCTTCCTCGGTTATGATCAATGGAGAAGATCATTTGAAGATACAATCCTTAGTAGGTGGTATGGATATGAAACAGGCAATTCAGAAAGTAAATTCCATGGATGATTATGCCTCGGAATTGCTTGGGATTTCATTTAGTGAGAAATATGGATACCTCACTTCTAGTCCGGCAGATGCAGGTACGGGAATGAAAGCATCCTATTTATTATTCTTGCCTGCATTGGCAGGGGCTGGGAAGATGAAACGGTTAGCGGAGGAAGTTACCAAATATGGGGTGACGCTACAAGGACTTTATACAGAAGGAACAGAAAGCAATGGAAACTTGTTTCAGATTTCCAATCAGAAGACTATGGGAATGACAGAGGAAGATATTATCAATAATTTAGATAATATTGCATTGCAGGTAGTGAAACAGGAAAGAAAGCGTAGAGAGTATGTGCTTGCAAATAATTATGATGAGATTGAAGATCAAGTATACCGCTCTTATGGGGTATTAAAATATGCAAAGCAGATTAATTCAAAAGATGCTCTAACATTGCTGTCTCAAGTTAAGTTTGGTGCCGATACTGATATTATAGGATTTCAAATACCATTTAATATATATAATGCAATGATCGTGTGCCAGCCTTACTCTTTACAGTGCCAAAAAGGTAAATATGTAGGAAGCAAGGTTAGGGATAAATTAAGGGCAGAGTATTTAAATCATACGCTTCCCGAGCTGGAAACGTAAAAGGGATAGAAGATAAAGTGAAAATAACAAGAAGTAGGAGGAAAAACAATGCAAGAGAGATTTACGGAGGATGCCAAAGAGGCAATTGCAATTGCAACAGATGCCGCTTACAGGTTATCGCATAATTATATTGGAACAGAGCATCTCCTAATTGGGTTAGTTGGTGGTTCTGGCGTAGCATCAAGAGTGTTAGAAGAGCATGGGGTAGAAGAAGATAAAATCATTGACCTTGTAAATCAGTTGATTGCTCCGAATACCAATATTGAAGTGTTGGAGTCAGATAACTTTACACCAAGGGCAAAAAGAATTCTTCTATTAAGTGAAAAAGAAGCTTCACGGCTTAAGAGTGCCAAAGTAGGTACGGAACATATTTTACTAGCATTAATAAAAGAAACCGACTGTATTGCAGTTCGTTTATTAAATACATTAGGTATTAACGTACAAAAAGTATATATTGATATTTTAACAGCAATCGGACATGACCCAAATGTTGCAAAATCAGAATATATGTCAAATAAGAATAAAGCAAAACAAAAGAGTTCTACGGCGACTCTTGATCAATACAGCCGTGACCTAACACAGTTTGCAAGGGAAGGAAAACTGGACCCTGTCATTGGCAGAGAAGAAGAAATTCAAAGAGTGATCCAGATCTTAAGCCGTAGAACAAAGAATAATCCATGTCTGATCGGTGAACCTGGAGTTGGTAAGACTGCAATTGCAGAAAGTCTCGCTAGAAAGATTGTAGATGGTGATGTGCCGGATACAATTAAAGATAAACGTCTTGTGACACTTGATTTATCTGGAATTGTAGCAGGTAGTAAATACCGCGGTGAGTTCGAAGAGCGTATCAAGAAAGTAATCCAAGAAGTCATGAATGATGGAAATATTTTATTATTCATTGATGAAATCCATACGATTATTGGTGCTGGTGGTGCAGAAGGTGCTATCGATGCTTCTAATATATTAAAACCATCGTTAGCAAGAGGAGAAATCCAATTAATCGGTGCAACGACAAGAGAAGAGTACCGTAAGCATATTGAAAAAGATTCCGCATTAGAAAGAAGATTCCAGCCAGTCGTAGTGGAAGAGCCTAGTGAGGATGAAACGGTAGAAATCTTAAAAGGATTACGTGAAGCTTATGAAATGCATCATAAAGTAAGAATTACAGATGATGCATTGGTGGCAGCAGTGAAGTTATCCAGTCGTTATGTAAATGACAGATATTTGCCAGATAAGGCGATCGATATTATTGATGAAGCTTGTAGTAAGGTTCGTCTTAGTACTTATATGACATTGCCAAGAATCAAAGAACTTGAATTAATTAATACAAAGTTAGAAGAAGATAAGGAAGCTGCGATTAAACGTGAAGCCTATGAGCAAGCTGGAGAAATTAAAAAAGAACAGCAGGCAAATAATGAAGAACTTGTAAAGATTCGTGAAGAAGAAAATAAAAAGCGTAAAGAAAATGATCTAGTTGTAACAGAAAGCCAAGTGGCAGAGATTATTTCTAGCTGGACGAAGATTCCGGTTCAAAAGCTGGAAGAAGAGGAAAGTAAACGTCTTATGGCATTGGAAAAGACATTGCATGAACGAGTAATCGGTCAGGATGAAGCAGTTGCTGCAGTCAGCAAGGCAATCCGAAGAGGCAGGGTTGGATTAAAAGATCCAAAACGTCCAATCGGTTCCTTCTTATTCCTTGGACCTACTGGTGTTGGTAAGACGGAATTAAGCAAGGCGCTTAGTGAAGCTATGTTTGGTACTGAGAATTCCATGATTCGTGTTGATATGTCGGAATATATGGAGAAACATAGTGTATCCAAGATTATTGGATCACCTCCAGGATATGTTGGATACGAGGAAGGTGGACAGCTTAGTGAAAAAGTTCGTCAAAATCCATATAGTGTGATTTTATTTGATGAAATTGAAAAAGCACATCCAGACGTATTTAACATTCTGTTACAAGTATTAGATGATGGCCATATTACGGATGCTCAAGGCAGAAAAGTAAGCTTTAAGAATACAATTATCATTATGACATCTAATGCAGGTGCATCTCGAATTGTAGAACCTAAGTTATTAGGTTTCTCTACGAAAACAGACGAGAAAGCATCCTATAAGCATATGAAAGATGGTGTAATGGAAGAAGTAAAACGATTATTCAAACCGGAATTCTTAAATCGTATTGATGAAGTAATCGTATTCCATGCTCTTGTAAAAGAGGACCTTAAGAAGATTGTTTCCATCATGTTAAAAGAAATCAATGCCCGCATCAAGGGACAGATGGATATTTCCTTGACTTATGATGAGGCTGTGATGGACTATATCGTAGAACAGAATAAGGAACTTAATTATGGTGCAAGACCATTAAGAAGAGCGCTTCAAACTCATATTGAAGATCCGTTGGCAGAGGAAATTTTAGCTGGTAAGATTAAGTCAGGAGATGCGGTGTGCGTAGGCTTACAGAATAAGAAAATTACATTTACTTGCGAGGCTGAAAACTAATTTAAACTAAAAGTGACTTTTATTAGCAATTTCATATAAATTTCACAGATTGTCCAATAGATTTTACTAGTAATATAGGTGGGTTTATACTATAATATGGGTAAGATAAATTAGGAGGATATTAATATGGCTGTAATTGAGGAATTAATTCGCAATGAAGAAAATGGTACTATTAGCTTCGGAAATTACCAATTAGCTTCAAAATCTAAAGTTTCTGATTTTGAACACAATGGGGATTTATATAAAGTTAAGACGTTTAAAGAAATTACAAAATTAGAACGCAACGGTATGATTGTTTATGAATCAGTACCTGGAACCTCTGTATTTGATTTAGATTTAGAAGAAAATGATTTAACATTTAAGGTAGAGGGTATTACATCTACTCAGATTACGCTTGAATTAGAAGCGGAAAAAGAATATAAAGTATACCTTGATGACACTAATATTGGCAAGATGAAAACCAACTTAGGTGGAAAGCTTGTAATTAGTGCAGACTTAACAGAAAAAGAACCTACCGTAATTCGTGTAGTTCGTATATAAAAAGTAAAGCCTATAAGTGTTTCTGACATTTATAGGCTTTATTTCAGCATAAGGAACTTTTTGAGTTCCTTGTATGGAAAGGAATTAAAATGGCAAAAGCAAAAACAATATTTTACTGTAAGGAATGTGGGTATGAATCAAGTAAGTGGCTTGGTCAATGTCCAGGCTGTAAATGCTGGGATGTATTTGTAGAAGAGCCGGTTGCAAAGAAGACATCAGGTGGAACAAGAACAACCATTTTAGGAAATGTAAAGCCTAGCAAGCTGGCAGAGATATCAACAGATGAGAACGACCGTGTCAAAACGGGAATTCATGAATTTGATCGAGTATTGGGTGGTGGTATCGTAGTTGGCTCCCTTGTGTTGGTAGGTGGTGACCCTGGTATTGGTAAATCCACATTGCTACTTCAGATGTGTCAGCATCTTGTAGAGGGAAAACGTGATGTGTTATATGTTTCGGGAGAGGAATCTCTTCGTCAGATTAAAATGCGTGCAGAGAGACTTCATAATTATCAAGGTGATTTAAAGCTTCTTAGTGAGACAAACTTAAATGTAATTGAAGAACTCATCCGTAGAGAAAAACCAGAGATCGTGATTATTGACTCCATTCAGACTATGTTTAAGGAAGAAGTATCTTCTTCTCCGGGAAGTGTCAGTCAGGTAAGAGAAGTAACATCTGCCTTGATGCATCTTGGAAAGGGGCTTGGCATCAGTATCTTTATCGTTGGACATGTTACAAAAGAAGGAACGGTAGCAGGACCAAGAGTGTTGGAGCATATGGTAGATACCGTACTCTACTTTGAGGGAGACAACCAGGCATCTTACCGTATGCTTCGTGCGGTAAAGAACCGTTTTGGCTCCACAAATGAAGTTGGTGTATTTGAAATGCGTTCCGAAGGATTGCGTGAAGTTTCTAATCCAAGTGAATTTATGCTGAATGGCAAGCCGGAAGGTGCATTTGGTTCTGTAGTAGCTTGTTCGATTGAAGGGACAAGACCGATTCTTGTGGAAGTACAGGCATTGGTAAGCCAGACCTATTACAATATGCCAAGAAGAACGGCAGCAGGAACGGACTATAATCGTGTAAATTTATTGTTGGCAGTAATAGAGAAACGTTTAGGCCTTCAGCTATCCAGCTGTGATGCTTATGTAAATGTTGCTGGTGGTATGATGATCAGAGAGCCTGCACTGGATTTATCTATTGTTGCAGCATTATTATCTTCTTATAAAAGCCGTGTCCTTGATTCTAGTATGATTTTCTTTGGTGAGGTAGGTCTTACCGGTGAAGTCAGAGGTGTTAATCAGGCAGAGCAAAGAGTAATGGAAGCAGTAAAGATGGGATTCAAAGCATGTGTACTTCCGGAAGTAAATATGAAAAACCTCGAAAATATGCCAATTAAATTAATTGGTATTAAATCGATTAAAGAATTAATGTCATTAATGTAAGAAAAAGCGCAGTATTCATAATTGCGATAGAAGAGTTATGAATGGCTGCGCTTTTAGTTTGATAAAATAGTAATAAAAACAACAATATAGTACATACTAATAGGGAGAATTTTGACACGAAAATACTTGTATAAATTACTAGTATAAACTTTTTTAAAAAAATTATTCAAAAGTTTCAAAAAAGTGTTGACAATTAAAACAATTTGTATTATTATATAGAAGTAGTCAGCGCGAACGAAACGCAAAGACAACAAAGTAAACTAAATATAGGGGCATAGTTCATCGGTAGAATAAGAGTCTCCAAAACTCCAGAGCCGGGTTCGATTCCTGGTGCCCCTGTCACTTGAAAGTCTTGTAACGAAAGTTACAAGACTTTTTTTAATACATACAAATAAGAAAATATGCCAATGTTGAGAAATGTAGGTAAAGGTATTATAATAGCTTAAATAGAGTAAAGATGTACAAAAAGAAAAATAATAGTAATATCCAGTAATGGAGTTCTATGTAAGGAGCAAACAATGAAGAATTTAGCTAAGTATTTAGATGGCTATGTGAAAGAGAGTATTATTGGGCCACTGTTTAAGTTATTGGAAGCCTGTTTTGAACTGATCGTACCTCTTGTTATGGCTAACATTATTGATGTTGGTATTGCAAATAAAGATACCAATCATATTTTAAAGCTTGGAGGAGTTTTAATTCTGCTTGGAGTACTTGGATTAGCTTGTTCTCTGACTGCACAATATTTT
The DNA here is from genome assembly GCA_030539495.1 of bacterium. Classification (GTDB taxonomy): domain Bacteria; phylum Bacillota; class Clostridia; order Lachnospirales; family Lachnospiraceae; genus KM106-2. The sequence continues at coordinate 18,802 of JAUNRX010000051.1, forward strand.
GCGGCAAGAGCAAGTATGGGATTTGGTACTGCATTACGAAAAGACCTATATGCCCATATTAACGGATTATCCTATACAGAACTTGATACAATAGGAACCTCCACATTGATTACAAGAATTACAAGTGATGCAAATCAAGTTCAGACTTGTGTAAACCTTGTGTTACGTTTATTTTCAAGATCTCCGTTTATCGTAATTGGTGCATTGATAATGGCTTTTACCATTGACGCAAAGATGGGAGTTATCTTTGTGATTGCAATTCCATTGTTAGCGCTTGTTATTTATGGAATTATGATTATTACAATGCCGATTTACAAGCGTGTACAAGGCGTTTTAGATCAAGTTTCTTTAATTACAAGAAATAATTTAGTTGGTGCCAGAGTAATTCGAGCATTTTCAAGACAGAAGGATGAAATTGCAGAATTTAAAGAGACAAGCACGGAGTTAAGAGATACCCAGACATTTGTAGGACGTATCTCTGCATTATTAAATCCATTTACTTATATTATCGTTAATTTTGCTATAGTAGCGATTATCTGGCAAGGTGGTCGCCAAGTTAATATCGGAAGGTTACAACAAGGGGAAGTAATTGCATTGGTAAGTTACATGACTCAGATCCTAATCGCATTAATCGCATTATCTAATTTAATTGTCAATGTGACAAAAGGAACGGCATCTGCCAGTCGTATTAATGATGTATTTGCGGTACAGACAAGCATGATGGAAGGAACGAGAACGACTGGCAATCCGGAAAGCGAATATAAAGTAGAATTTGACCATGCATCTTTTGCATATGCACATGCAAGATTAGATTCTCTTTCAGATATTAGTTTAAAGGTAAAAGCAGGTCAGACAGTAGGAATTATCGGAGGTACCGGAGATGGTAAGACCACATTGGTCAATATGATTCCTAGATTTTATGATGTTAGAGAAGGTGCTGTATTTGTAGATGGAAAAAATGTACGAGAATATATGTATGAAGCACTAAGAAATAAGATTGGGATGGTGCCTCAGAGAGCGGTCTTATTCAAAGGAACCATACGTGATAATATGAGATGGGCAAAGAAAGATGCCACAGATGAAGAAATATATCGAGCATTAGAGATTGCCCAGGCAAAAGAGTTTGTCGATCAAAAGCCAGAGGGATTGGATACAAAGATTATGCAAGGTGGACAGAATTTAAGTGGCGGCCAGCGTCAGCGTCTTACAATTGCAAGAGCCTTGGTTGGGTCACCGGAACTATTAATTTTGGATGACAGTGCTTCCGCACTTGATTTTGCCACCGATGCAAAGTTAAGAAAGGCAATTAGTACAATGTCTGAAGCGGTAACTGTGTTTATTGTTTCTCAACGTGCAACTTCCATTAAACATGCAGATCAGATTGTTGTGTTAGAAGAAGGGAAAATGGTTGGGCTTGGTACTCATGAAGAGCTTCTTAAGACATGTGAAGAGTACAGAGAGATTTGTTTATCGCAATTATCAAAGGAAGAGGTGGAAGCTAGATGAGTCAAAAAGACACGATAAAACGCATAATGAAAATGATTAAGCCTTATACGTTCTTTCTATTGGGATCTTTTGTCTTTGCAATCGTATCAGTGGCATTGACTTTATATGCTCCAATATTAACTGGTAATGCGATTGATTATATTATTGATACCGGAAATGTCGATTTTAACGGCATAGAGAAGATTTTAATTCAGCTAGGCATTGTAATTATAATTACAGGCATTGCGCAATGGCTTATGAATCTTTGTAATAATAAGATTACGTATCATATTGTTCAGGATATTCGTAATCGAGTATTTGAACATTTAGAGGACTTACCATTAAAATATATTGATGGGAATTCCTATGGAACGATTATCAGCAGGATAATTTCTGATGTAGATCAGTTTTCTGATGGGTTATTAATGGGATTTACTCAGTTATTTAGTGGTGTCATTACCATTGTGGGTACCCTAGGTTTTATGTTTTCTATTAATGTAAGCATCACCATTGTAGTCGTTGTAATTACGCCGATAAGTTTATTTGTAGCAAGTTTTATTGCAAAAAGAACATATTCATTATTCCGTATTCAGTCAGAGACTCGTGGAGAAATGACATCGGTTGTAGAAGAAATGGTAGGAAATCAAAAAGTAGTAAAGGCATTTTCCTATGAAAATGAAGCAGAGGCTACCTTTAATGAAATTAATGATCGTTTAAATGAGTGTGGTGTAAAGGCTTTATTTTTCTCTGCATTAACAAATCCTTGTACTAGATTTGTCAATGGACTTGTGTATGCAGGAGTAGGTATCTTTGGTGCAATTAGTGCGTTGCATGGAAGAATTACAGTTGGTCAGCTGTCCTGCTTTTTGACTTATGCAAACCAATATACAAAACCATTTAATGAGATCTCAGGTGTCGTTACAGAGTTGCAAAGTGCATTGGCCAGTGCAAAGAGAGTATTTGATTTGATTGATGAACCAGAGCAAATTCCGGATAAGGTTGGTGCAATCGAGCTGGAACAAGTAGATGGAAGCGTAAAGTTAGAACATGTAAACTTTTCTTATAATGAAGAAGTGAAATTAATTGAGGATTTAAATCTTACAGTAGAACCTGGACAACGAATTGCAATTGTTGGTCCGACCGGTTGTGGCAAGACGACAATTATCAATTTGCTTATGCGCTTTTATGAAGTAAATAGTGGACATATTTTTGTAAGCCATCATGATTCAAAAGATATTACAAGAGACAGTCTACGCAGTAATTACGGAATGGTATTGCAGGAGACTTGGTTAAAGCCAGGAACGATTGCAGAGAATATTGCGTATGGCAAGAAGGATGCAACAAAAGAAGAAATTATTGAGGCTGCAAAGGCTGCTCACGCGCATGGATTTATCAGTCGTTTAGAAGATGGATATGATACAATTATTTCTGAAGAGGGCGGTAATATTTCACAAGGACAGAAACAGTTACTCTGCATTGCAAGAGTTATGTTGTGTCTTCCTCCGATGCTGATTTTAGATGAAGCAACCAGTTCTATTGATACGAGAACCGAAATACGTATACAGAAAGCATTCCAGAAGATGATGGAAGGTAGAACCAGCTTTATTGTTGCTCATAGATTGTCTACGATCAAAGAGGCAGATCATATTCTTGTAATGAAAGATGGCCATATTATCGAACATGGAAAACACGAAGAGTTATTGAATCAAAAAGGCTTTTATGCCGATCTTTATAATAGTCAGTTTGCAAACTAGTACATGTAATTATTTCCAAGTGTAAAAAAGTTGAGATTTTTTGTTGACATTTATTTTGTTCTATTGTAAACTAACGAAGTCTTGTCGAACAGACAAGATTGATGGGCTATCGCCAAGCGGTAAGGCACAGCACTTTGACTGCTGCAGTCGCTGGTTCGAATCCAGCTAGCCCAGTACCAAAGAAGAGTTGTTACTTTTTAAGTAGCAACTCTTTTTGCTTTATTCTAATATAAAAGGAGTGAAGAGTATGTACATAGATAGTAGAAAGATCATTATGTTACTTGTGTTGATCCTAGGCATTTTAGCATTTGAAGCCAAGGAGTATTGGGCGGATAAGAAGCGGGGGAATAAACGAAAAGAGGATGACAAAGAGTTACATAATAGCCCAGAACGACCAAAGGGAAAGGTGGATGTGGTCATAGATACAGATACCTTTAATGAAATTGATGACCAGTATGCGCTGGCTTATTTGATAAAATCAGAGGATAAGTTGGATTTGAAAGCCATCTATGCAGCACCATTTTTAAATAGTAAAGTAAAATCTGCAAAAGAAGGAATGGAGAAGAGTAGAGATGAGATTCTAAATATCTTGTCATTGATGAAACGAGATGATTTAAAGAGTATGGTATATTCCGGCTCTGAGAACTTTATGAAGGATGAGCAGACACCTATTATATCAGATGCTGCAAAAGATCTGGCAGAACGTGCAATGAGCTATACAAAAGAGAATCCGTTGTATGTAATTGGAATTGCCGCGATCACCGATGTCTCTTCGGCACTTTTAATTAATCCCGAGATTAAGGATCGTATTGTAGTGGTATGGCTGGGAGGCCATGGTCAGGATTATAAGGATACAGCAGAATTCAATATGAAACAGGATATAGCAGCGGCAAGAATTTTATTTGGATGTGGCGTGCGATTAGTACAGCTGCCATGCAAGGGAGTCGTTTCATCTTTTACAACGACGGGGCCGGAGTTGGAACATTGGTTAAAAGGGAAAAATGAGCTGTGTGATTATCTGGTGGAAGTGACTGAGAAAGAAGCAAAAGCACATCATAAAGAGAAGACATGGAGCAGACCAATCTGGGATGTCACAGCAGTGGCATGGTTATTAGATGCAAAATTTATGGATGAGAGGATTATCAAGAGTCCGATTCCGGAATACGATAATACCTATTCTTTTAATGAAAATCGACATGATATCAAATATGTATATTATATATATCGAGACCGCTTATTTGAAGATTTATTTAAAAAGCTATCTTCGTAGAAGAAAAAAGCCTTTCAATAACGTTTAGTTGTTATTGAAAGGCTTTTTGTTTATGGACGAAATCGCTTAGTTGCGGATGG
>JAUNRX010000199.1 GCA_030539495.1 bacterium
CAGCCATCCCATATATATCCTTGAAGAGAAACTGATAATTTGTTACACTAGAGTCACGCTGTCTAAAAGACAAAAAACGAGGTAAATAATGAAATATAACAATATAGTAGAAGGTATTTTTATCAGTAGACCAAATCGATTTATCGCCCATGTGGAGATTGATGGAGAAGAAGTGGTATGCCACGTAAAGAATACAGGACGATGCAGGGAATTATTAATCCCTGGTAAGACAAAAGTATATTTAGAGGATCATGGAACGAATACGACTCGTAAGACAAGATATTCTCTAATCACCGTAGTGAAAGAGACAAGCCACGGGGAAATGTTGATCAATATGGATTCCCAGGCACCAAACAAGGTGGCAAAGGAATGGTTAGAGTCCGGCGGACTAAAGAAAAATGTGACCTATATTAAGCCAGAAAAGACATATGGCGACTCAAGGTTTGATCTTTATTTTGAATACGAAGAGGAACAAGGGGAAACGGTAAAGGCCTATATGGAAGTAAAAGGCGTAACCTTAGAAAACGAAGGGGCTGTTAAGTTCCCAGATGCCCCAACAAGCCGTGGAGTAAAGCATATTGAAGGATTAGTTCGTGCAAAGCAGGCAGGATATGATGCGTATATCTTATTTGTCGTACAGCTGGAACAGTTTACTTCTTTTGAAGCAAATGCAGAGACTGATCCAGCCTTTGCCGAGGCACTGAAAAATGCCAGCATGCGTGGAGTGAAGGTGTTAGTAAAGCCATGTATTGTAACAAAGGATACATTACAGATTAAATAAGGAGAGACCATGAAACGAGTAGCGATTTTATCAGATACCCACGGATTACTTCGTGACGAAGTTAAGGAAGAATTAAAGAAATCTGATTTTATTTTACATGCCGGAGATATTAATACGCAGGCAATTGTGGACGAGATGAGAAGTTATGCGCCACTATATATCGTAAGGGGAAATAACGATAAGGAATGGGCAGCAGAGCTTCCAGAAAGTCTATCGGTTACTCTTGAAGGAGTGCGCTTCTTTATGATCCATAACAAAAAACAGATACCAAGGGACTTAACCGAGGTTGATGTCATTGTCTATGGACATTCACATAAATACGAGGAAAAAGAAGAAAATGGAGTCTTTATGCTAAATCCAGGAAGCTGCGGTAAACGTAGGTTTGATTTGGAAATCACTATGGCAGTTATGACAATTAGTGATGGAAATTATAGCATAGAAAAGATACTATTAAATCACTAGGCAATAAATGCCGAAAAGAAAAAGAAAGGATAGGTAGAAAAAATGGGGAAAAAAATAGGTGGAACATTGCTTTTACTAGTAACAGCAGGTTTTTATTGGTTTTTAACATGGTTACTATCATTATCCTGGAATCTGCACTTTGGGATTACCTGGGTAAATATCGGGATTATATCAATTGTTGTATTGGTGAGTATTGCGATCTTTGTATATCGATCTGATCAAGAACTGCCAGCTTGGTTAGGAGCAGGAGTATTTATTCCAATTGGTATCTTTGTAATATCAGGAATAATCAGCTTAATCAACAGTCCAGTATTTTCTGCAAAGAAATACTACAATTACGTGGCAGAACGAGTGACTGTAATTGCAGACAATGAGGAACAAAGTGCATTTCCAAACTTAATCGGAAGCGACGGAGACACATCCAATCTTCCTCTCTATGGAAGTCCGGAAGCAATTAAGAGGGCAGAAACAGAGATGGGAAAATATCCTGCATTAGGCAGCCAGTTTGAATTGTTAGATGAAGACTTAACAAGCCAGAGCATTAAAAACAGCTTAAGCTATGTAATTCCATTACAGCCAAAGAGTGTGTCAAAATGGGATAAGGATCAAGGAAATAACGGATATTTTATAATTGACCGTAATACTGGTGAAACGAAATTTATAGAACATAGTTTAAAATATACAACAGAAGCACCATTTGGCTCCAGTGCAATGAGAAAGTTACGTTCTTTTGACAAGCACTCAGGAATTACGGATATCAGTCCTGAAGTGGATGATAATGGCGTATTCCACTATGTTGCGACTACGTATGACCAAAGCGTTATGGGGTCCTTTAAGAAGGTAACTGGCATCCTTGACATGAATGCAGAAACGGGTGAAATTACGAAGTATGGGGTGGATGAAATCCCATCTTATGTAGACCGTGTATATCCGGAAGAATTTTTCAGTGATTATATTTCCTATTACGGAAAGTATAAACATGGATTTTGGAATTCCAAAATCGGCCAAAAAGAAGTACAGGAAGCAACCGAATCATTTAGCGTTGTCTATGTGGACGGTGTCTGCTATTATTATACAGGCTGGACGTCTACAGGAAAGCATGAATCCAGCAACGGCATCATTATGATGAATTCCAGAACCGGTGAAATCAAGCTTTATCAGACCTATGGAATTGCCGAGTCCAAAGCACAAGGCGTTGCAGAGGGCAAGGTACAGGAGAAAAAATACAGTGCCGGCTATCCATTGTTATTAAAAGTTGCAGGGGAAGAGACCTATTTCTCAATTATGAGAGATCAAAATCAAAACCTGGTAGGATATGCATTTGTGTCCTATAAAGACTATACCAAGGTAGCAGTCGGAGAAAATCTAAAAGAAGCGCAGAACATGTATATCAAGGCACTTGCCAGTGGTTCGACATCGGAAGTATTTGACGATTCCGTGTATGAGACAAAAGAAGGCGAAATTGACAGAATCTCCAATGAAGTAGTAGAGGGAACGACACTATATTATGTACAGTTAAAAGGCAGCAATCAGATGTATTCGTTCTACAGCAAGTTAGAACCTAAGAGCGTATTTGCCAAGGCAGGAGATAAAATCAGTATTAAATATATAAAAACGGAGGCAGAAGTAATTGCTGCAACCGAAGTAGACTTAAAACAGTAGTTGGCAATAAAGGAGTATTGACAGATGGAAAGAAATATTAGTCTGGAAGAAATATCAGACGGTAAATTATACGGATTAAATGATATGGTAAAGGCAAGCTGTAACGACTGCAAAGGTTGTTCTTCCTGTTGTGAGGGAATGGGCAGCTCCATTATCCTAGATCCTTTTGACATTTTTAGAATGACGACCAATTTAAATGTAACGTTTGAACAGTTGTTAGGAGCAGGCAAGATTGAATTAAATGTGGTAGATGGCATGATCTTACCAAACTTAAAAATGCAAGAGGATACAGAAAAATGTGCTTTCTTAAATGAGGAAGGCAGATGCAATATCCATGCACACCGTCCAGGCATTTGCAGAATCTTTCCATTAGGAAGAGTCTATGAAGAAAGAAGTTTCCAGTATATCTTACAGGTTCATGAATGTAAGAAAGAAAACCGTACGAAAGTAAAGGTAAATAAATGGATTGATACACCGGAGATTAAGAAAAATGAGCAGTTTATCATTGACTGGCATTATTTCATCAAGGATATCCAAGCACTTATGAAGACTGCAGATGATGAAGCACAGATTAAGCAGTTAAGCATGTATATCTTAAATCAGTTCTATATCACGCCATTTAGTAAAGAGAAAGACTTTTATGAACAGTTTAATGAACGTTACACAAAGATCAAAGGCATCTTATTAGGTTAGGAGATTAGAAGAATGAAGTTTTATTTTGCACCGCTGGTAAATGTGACAGGCTACGTTTATCGTAATGCCCATTATGCACTATTTCCAGGGGTAGATAAATATTTCACGCCCTTTGTTTCTCCGACAAAAGATGGCATTGTAAAGCAGAAGGAATTAATCGACATACTGCCGGAAAATAATGAAGGCGTGCCAATTGTTCCTCAGATCTTAACTAATGAGGTGGAAAACTTTATTGCAACGGCAAAACAGATGAAGGCGTTTGGGTATAAAGAAATTAACTTAAACCTAGGATGTCCTTCGGGACCTGTCGTGTCAAGAGGACGAGGCAGTGGATTTCTTGCAAGAAAAGAGGAACTTGACCAGTTTCTTGAAGAAATCTTTGCAGCAGACATTATGAATATTTCCATAAAGACTCGTCTTGGAAAGGATAGTCCGGATGAGATTTATGGATTAATGGAAATCTTTAATAAGTATCCACTCAAGGATTTAACGATTCATGCCCGTATTCAGCAGGATTTTTATAAAAATAGTCCAAATCGAGAAATGTTTAAAGAAGCAGCCCGATTAAGTAAAAATCCAATTTGCTATAATGGAGATATCTATACAAAAGAAGAGTATCAAGCATTTCAGACAGAATGTCCCAATGTGAAGCTTATGATGATGGGACGAGGACTTCTTCATAATCCTGGCTTGGTTCAAGAAATCAAGACAGGAGAACGAGCAGGACAAGAGGATCTTCATAAACTACATGACCGTTTAGTGAGGGAGTATGAAGAAATCCTTACCGGAGAAAGCTTTGTATTATCAAGAATGAAACAATTCTGGTTTTATGTACATCCATTATTTGCTCATTCTGAGGAGATTTGGAACTGGGTGAAAGACTGCGAAGATCTTGTGACATATAAGCAAATTGCAACTCGTATTTTTAGTATGGAATAATCGTAATCGGGAGACACTATCTAATACAAGAATTGATAGGAGGTAGTGTGGCGATGTCAAAAGTAGGAAGAGTTCTTGGTGAAGTAGCAGAGAGTGCTGCAAAGGCAACTGGAATTGTGACTTCAAAAGGTGGCGAAAAAATCGGTGACCTAGGAAAAACCATGGGTGTGTCAGACTACAAATGCGAGAAAGTGGAGAATGCTGCTGGACGCTTAGGAAATCAGATGTACTATGGAAGTGATGAGTTAAAGCAAAAGGTGGAGTCCTTTAGCGACCAGGTGGAACAAGGAACTAAGAAAACTTATAATACCATAAAGAATAAAATTAAATAAAAGTCCAAAAAGCACTGCCGGTAGTTAAGTCTGCCTGCAGTGCTTTTTT
>JAUNRX010000052.1:0-14855 GCA_030539495.1 bacterium
AGAAACGGACATATGCGAAACAATAAACTACCTGCTATGCGGGTGGAGACAAAATATTATACAAAAATCAAACAAACGACTTAGCACATACCAAATGGATGTGCAAATATCACATTGTCTTTACTCCTAATATAGAAGGGCATCTTATGCCCGACCACATTCATATGTTGGTGAGTGTTCCACCTAAAATAAGTATATCCAGTTTTATGGGATACTTGAAGTGAAAGCCAGCACCTTGAGATGCTGGCTCAGACTGTAGAGAAAGTAATTTTTGCATTTTCTCCGAAGTAATTCTTGGGGGAAAGTTTGAAAACCATCGGTGTTCATTCAAATCGATATCCGGAAACGACGCTTTTCGGATATCGGATTAGTGCGAATAGGTCCCTCATTTTAGGGACTTGCACGAATGAACACTAATCGTTTCCTTCAGGGAATGGATGAAATCCTGATTTCATCCAAGCTTGGCGACTTTGTCGATAAGCTGAGCCAGCACCTTGAGATGCTGGCTTGTAACAGAGGCTTAACTAGTTTTATTTTAGCTTTAATAGAACTCCTCAAGTTCGACAGTCCCTTACATCATAAGTATTTTATCCATAAGCTTTTCCAGCTTATCGGCTTGAAAGCCTAGCACACGAATTACTATGGCAGTTTCATTTAGAGTGGTTACACCACCATCTATGTCAGGCGTCTCCTCAATTAGATTGCGGGCATCATGAAGCCATTCCTTGGTATGCCCCGTAGAAAATAACAAAAGGGTTCCCATATGGGTATAGTGCTCAAACAGTCCCATAGAAGAAAGGTCCATAAGCGTTGGTTCGAAACGAGTATTATCACGGTAAATCAACGTATCCTTTCGATAGACATTGACCAGGTTATGATAATACTGATATTCAAATAGTTCACCCCGGCTAACACGTCCTGCTGATATAATCTCTTTCATCACAAAAGTAGAAGTATCATCTTCCAGATGAACGTTTACCTTACTTTTGAAGGCAGAGTTTTTAAATGGAATGGTTGGCTGCGGATTATATAATAACAGCCCATTTTTAGCAACTGAAATCTCAGTAGCACGAGTTGCAAAGCCTTCATTCATTTTATGAATTTTTTCATACTCTTGGGAGACAAATTCTAACTTGGCCCCTTCCTTTACTTTGAGGTGGTATTCCTGCACATCGCCTGCCATAATTCCAGCAGAAGAAGACATGCACATTACCGTCATATAATCCTTATTCATATAAAATGGATTCATAATCTTAAAGGGAGCAGTAAAATACACATCTTTTAATACAGTCTTTCCTTCTTTTACATCTGCTTCAATCATCAGCTTAGATGTCTTTACAAAATGATTCTCCATGTTAACAGCCCTCTAGCATGACATTTTGTTTAATCCAGGAAATTACTTGGTCCACGCCGTCATTTCCACGGATATTGGTAAATACAAATGGCTTATCGCCACGCATCTTTTTTGAGTCACGCTCCATAACGCCAAGATCGGCACCAACAAATGGGGCAAGGTCAATTTTATTAATGACTAATAGATCAGATCTTGTAATGCCAGGACCGCCTTTACGTGGAATCTTATCCCCTTCGGCAACATCAATAACGAAGATGGTAGCATCGACTAATTCTGGGCTGAACGTTGCGGAAAGATTATCGCCGCCACTTTCAATAAATAATAACTGGATATCAGGGAAACGTTCGATTATTTCATCGACAGCCTCCAAATTCATAGAAGCATCCTCGCGGATCGCGGTATGAGGACAGCCTCCGGTTTCTACACCAATAATTCGCTCAATTGGCAGGACACTGTTTTTACTTAGGAACTCAGCATCTTCTTTTGTATAAATATCGTTGGTGATAACACCAATGCTGTAGTCATTTGCCATGGTTCTTGTCAGCTTTTCAATTAATGCTGTCTTTCCAGAACCAACTGGTCCGGCTACCCCTATTTTAATATAAGACATAGTCTGCTCCTTTCATAATTACATAGAATTGAATAAGGATTTAAGACATATAAATCCTTGAATATAGGCTTTCATGCTGCATACAGCGGATATCAAAAGCTGGCGCACTTAAGCCATACATACATTCCTCTAATCCTTGGACAAGTTCCACAAGGGAAGTAAGGAGAGGAAAGCTGGAAGTTAAAATCTTTTGCCCATCGGTCTGGCTGAGGGGAATGCTCTTTACTGAAGTAGTCACGATGGCAGAAGTCTGGGCATACAGGTAATGGGACAAGGCATCCCGTTCTTCAATGCCAATTGCTGCACAAAATACACCATAGATGCAAGCGTGGTGAAGTCCTTTCACGCCAAGTTTGGTTACATACTCTTGAAAAATATTGGTTTCATAGGGAATATCAAGTTCTTGTACGGTCTTTAGAAAACGGGAAGCCATTTTCTTGCTGGCATCACGAATTTCCAAAGGTGTCTTAGATACTTCCGTCAATTGATTAAGTTCCAATAGCTTGCCAAGATCGCTATTCTTTGCATATTCATAGGCAAGCCGAACGGCAAAAAGATCAGTATACAGTGTATTGTATTTTAATTTTGCAGTCAGATAGTCTTTGGCATCTGCTGCATCCTTTACAATATTTTTTTGGATATACGTCTCTAGGCCATAGGAGTGGGAATAGCCGCCAATGGGAAAAAGGGCATCATTTACCTGTAGTAAATAGAATTTATTTTTATGGTTCATAGTTGTCTCCTTACTCCCTTAATGAGTGTGGGCATTGATGGAGGATGAGATTGCCTTGGAGAAATCCAGTTTTACAGTCTTTACCTCTGCACTCACTCCGTGAATTTTGTTAAGGAGAACAAGCATTGGTTCATTGTAAGGAGTAATAAAGGTATGGTCGTCATCTCCCCAGAAAAGAGTGGCATGTCGGTTGCCAACCTCATAGCATAATTTTTCGCTCATTTTATGATGGTCATGGGCAACAGTAGCAACAATGGCCTCACAGGGAGGAATATTGACTACGATAATCTTTTCTCCTTCTTCACAGAGAACATCTCCATCCTGCAGGCCTCGTTTCAATACATCATTGTCTAATCGTATGCCAACTTCGGTTCCTTCCTTGGTCACCTTTTTATGAATCTTATTAAATGCATCATGCCATTCGATATCCACATATTCCACCAGACGGTTCTTGAAGATGTCATCTTTTATATTTCCTAAAATTTTTTCACAAATCATTTATAAATCATCTCCTTTTATTAAAATATGGAAACCTGACAAAAGCCAGATTTCCATTTATAGATCAAATATATTACCATCTGCCGATCAGCATTAAGAGGCCAGGAACCCATGCGGTTACTACGCCATCGAAGATTTGCAGGTATGGTGTGAATTTTCCAAGTTTGATACCAAGAATATCTTCAAAGAATCCAGTAATCCAAAGGAGTGCCCATAGATACCAGATACCTGCCCAACGGATATCAGGAACGATACCGAGGGATGGGATTCCAATGAAGCCTTCTAACGTACCAAAGACTACCGCATTTATGGCAACGAACGTACAGAACCAAGCAAATGGTCTTGTGTCCAGTTTAAAGACGGAGTCAATTGCGATAAAGAGATAGGTAAATCCGAATAATAGGCCGGTACCTGCTGCATAGTAGTTTCCCTGTGCCAAGTTTACAAAGTTAATATATACGGATAAACCACCGTTAAAGAAGTTCATAATGGCAGTGGCATTACGATCAACTTTGGTCAGATTGCAGACGCCATTATTGATTAATACGATACCTACAAATAATAGAGCAACTGATAACATGTTTGTGTCACTCCTTATCTATTAGAATAAATTATATAATTGAGCTAGAGGAAGTACCTTAGCTGGCTCGCAAGTAACACGTTCTTTATCAGCTAACACTTCATAAGTCTCAGGGTCAACAGTAATCTTAGGAGTAGCATCGTTGAAGATCATATTCTTCTTACCGATATCTCTACAGCCTTTTATTGGAAGCACAGTTTTCTTTAGACAATACTTTTCTTTTACATGCTCTGCCATAGCAGCTTGAGATACGAAAGTGATACAAGTATCATATCGAGCTCCGCCATGAGCACCAAACATTGGACGATAGATCACTGGTTCAGTTGTTGGGATAGAAGCATTAGCATCACCCATTTTAGCTCCAACGATCATGCCGCCTTTGATGATTAGGTCTGGTTTGTTTCCGAAGAAAGCAGGGGTCCAAAGTACTAAGTCAGCAACTTTGCCAACTTCAACTGAGCCGATATAATCAGCAACACCATGAGTGATTGCTGGATTAATTGTATATTTTGCAATATAACGTTTTACACGGAAGTTATCATTGTCATGTCCTTGATCTTCTGGTAATGGACCACGTTGGTCTTTCATCTTGCTTGCTGTCTGCCAAGTACGGATTAATACTTCACCAACACGTCCCATAGCCTGAGAGTCAGAACTCATCATACTGAATACGCCCATGTCTTGTAATACATCTTCTGCAGCAATTGTTTCTGGGCGGATTCTAGAGTTTGCAAATGCAACATCTTCAGGAATCTTATTGTCTAAGTGGTGGCATACCATCAACATATCAAGATGTTCGTCGATTGTATTAATACCATAAGGCATTGTTGGGTTAGTAGAAGATGGAAGTACGTTGCCGTCACATGCAATCTTAATAATATCTGGAGCATGTCCGCCGCCGGCACCTTCTGTATGGTACGTATGGATGGTTCTTCCGCCAATAGCATGAATGGTATCCTCTACACAACCAGCTTCATTTAAAGTATCAGTATGAATTGCTACCTGAACATCATATTGGTCAGCCACATTTAAGCAGTGATCGATAACAGCAGGAGTAGCACCCCAGTCTTCATGGATCTTTAAGCCGATAGCACCGGCTTTAATCTGTTCAATAAGAGGTCTTTCATCAGAACAGTTACCTTTACCAAGAAGGCCAATGTTAATTGGATATTCATCGATAGAACGAAGCATTCGTTCTATATTCCAAGGTCCAGGAGTACAAGTAGTAGCATTGGTTCCTTCAGCAGGACCTGTACCACCGCCGATCATGGTTGTTACGCCTGAGTAAAGGGCAGTATCAATCTGTTGTGGACAAATAAAATGAATATGGGTGTCGATGCCACCGGCAGTAACGATTAATCCTTCTGCTGAAATGGCTTCTGTAGAGGCTGCACATACCATGCCCGGAGTAATGTTATCCATAATGCTAGGGTTACCGGATTTGCCGATACCTATGATCTTACCGTCTTTGATACCGATATCTGCTTTTATAATTCCTGTATAGTCAATGATCAACGCATTGGTAAGTACTAAGTCTAATGCATCATCACTTGTTGTCAGTACGGATTGGCCCATGCCGTCACGCATTGTCTTGCCACCGCCGAATTTGATTTCATCGCCATAGTGTGTATAATCTTTTTCCACCTCTACGACTAAACTTGTATCTGCCAGTCTTACCTTGTCGCCTGTAGTAGGACCGTACATCATTGCATAATGATTACCTGGTATTTTTATACTCATTAATGACCCTCCTCTTGCATAAATCCGCGTTTTCTAGCATTTTCTAAAGATGATGTGATCGTTGCTTCGGAAACTTGGCTACGAGTCAAATCGTTTAATCCGAAGACTCTTCGTTTTCCGCCAAGGGCAACAAGCTGTACTTCTTTTTCTTCACCTGGCTCAAAACGGACGGATGTACCGGAAGCGATGTCTAAGCGGAAGCCGTATGCTGCCTTACGATCAAATTTTAGATATTTATTTGCTTCAAAGAAATGATAATGAGATCCGACTTGAATTGGACGGTCTCCCATATTAGTAACGGCTATTGTAACCGTATGAAATCCTGGATTTAGCTCAATTTCGTTATTACGTGAAACTATTTCGCCTATTTTCATAGTTAACCTCCTATTGAATTGGTTCGTGTACGGTAACAAGCTTTGTACCGTCTGTAAATGTTGCTTCGACTTGGATATAGTGCACCATGTCTTTGACACCATCCATACAGTCTTCTGCTTTTACAATTTGTTTACCAAGCTGCATTAATTCAGAAACTTCTTTTCCATCGCGTGCCATTTCGATTAATTCAGAGCTTATTAATGCGATTGCTTCTACATAATTTAGTTTCACACCGCGGGCTTTACGCTCTTTTGCAAGTTCCCCAGCACCATGGAGGATTAACTTATCCAGTTCTCTTGGATTTAATTTCATATGACTTCTCCTTTACTTAAGTGATATATAAAAAGGCAGACATTAATAGTGACATTAAAATGACTGTAACTTTTATTGGGTTATTATGGCTAAAACAGCATTACAAAATACATGAAATTTGGGAAAATATTAAAAAAAATGCGGTACCGGGGGATAGAGCCCCGAGATATCGCATTTTTCTTGATAAATAGGAGTAAGTGAAACACACTTTGTTTTTTTAGTTTTTAGTCGTCGCCAAGAGTACGATTGATATAATCACTGAATGCTTCTCCAAAGAATGCATCATCCAATCCGCTTTTCTGAATTTCAGCACTTACTTTCAGATCCTTGATCTTATGAGCGATAAAGAAGCATACATAAGTTAAGACAATTGCATAGATGGCAATCAGTATGGCACCAAAGGCTTGAATTAGGAATTGGTTCACGCTTGCAGATACTCCGTTAATATCAGGGTCTGCAAAAACACCAACCAGTAAGGTACCTAAAAAACCACCTACACCGTGTACGCCCCAGACATCGAGAGGGTCATCCCAATGTTTTCTTGCAAAGATAACAGCATAATAGCATACGATGGATGCAATGATGCCAATGATAAAGGCACTAAGTGGAGTTACATAGCCGGCACAAGGAGTAATGGTAGCAAGTCCTGCAACCATGCCAATAATACTTTCCAGGAAGGAAAGATGCTTATGATAGATGAAGTGTAGAATCAGCCAAGTAATCATTGCAGATGCAGCAGCAATTCCAGTATTTGCAAATACGATGGCAGTAATGCCGGCAGCAGTCATAGAACCACCGGAGTTAAATCCGAACCATCCAAATAGTAAGAGAGCGCCTCCTAAGGCAACGAAACCAATATTAAATGGAGTCACGGATTTCTTTTTATAGCGGTCTCCTAGGAAGAATACCCCGCTGACACATCCGAAACCTGCTGTAATATGAATAACGGCACCACCGGCATAGTCAACAAATCCTAGTCTGGATAAGAATCCTCCGCCCCATACCCAGTGTGCAACTGGGAAGTAGATTATAATCATCCAGATAATAAGGACGCGGATCCAACCACCTGGAGTAATACGGTTTGCAAAGGCTCCTGTCATAAGTGGGGCAGTAATAATTGCAAACATTAACTGATACATAAAGAATAATAAGAATGGTATTGTGGAGCTGTACTTTGCATTAATTAAGTCAATAAAATCATGAAATGCAAAATATTGTAGGGGATGTCCAATGACACCACCAATGTCATCGCCAAATACAAGGCTAAATCCACCAAAGACCCAAAGTACTGTGACAACCCCGATTGCTATAAAGGATTGAAACATCATAGTCAATGAATTTTTCCGTTCTACCAGACCTCCGTAGAAAAAGGCTAGTCCAGGCGTCATTATAAGAACGAGAACGGTAGAGATAATCATAAAGGCTACATCGCCATGAATTATCATTATGTCACTCCTTTCGAGTATTTTAAATTTATTTATCCGTCCTAGTTTGGCTTTTTCTCTCTTTTTTCATTCATCAATGCTTTATACATTTCGAGGTTATCGATTTAAAAAGAAAACTGTGATATAATGGCGAAGGAAAAAATGTTTCGTGTGCAGAAGGAAAAGAGGAAAGGTTATGTTTACGAAAGAACGTTTAAGAAAATTAATTATCCCACTTATTATTGAACAGGTGCTGGCAGTTACCGTAGGCATGTTTGACGTTGTCATGGTGTCATCAGTGGGAGAAGCAGCAATTTCCGGAGTTTCCCTTGTAGATATGATTAATAATCTGATCATTGCCATATTTGCAGCATTGGCAACCGGTGGAGCAGTAGTAACTGCCCAGTATATTGGGGCCAAAAGAAACGACAAGGCTTGTAAGTCGGCAAAACAGATTTTAATTATTGCAGTAACCATATCAACTGCAGTTATGTTGTTATGTATTTTAGCAAAACGGATGATTTTATCCGGACTATTTGGAACGATCGAAGAGGATGTTATGGAAAGTGCTATGACGTATTTTACAATTACGGCATTATCCTTCCCATTCCTAGCAGTTTATAATGCCAGTGCGGCGTTGTTCCGTGCGATGGGCAATTCCAAGATCTCCATGAAAGTATCTTTGTTAATGAACGTAATCAATGTTACAGGAAATGCAATCTGTATCTATGGATTAAAGCTTGGAGTTGCAGGCGTTGCACTTCCTTCTTTTGTTTCAAGGGGAGTGGCAGCAGGGATTATGCTTGTCTTATTGTGTAATAAGAAAAACATCGTGCATTTGCAAGGAAAGAGTATTCGTCCGGACTTTAGGATGATCAAGAAAATTCTCTACATAGGAATTCCAAGTGGTGTGGAGAGTGGAATCTTTCAGTTTGGCCGTATTATCGTGGTAAGTATTATTGCAGGATTTGGAACGGTACAGATTGCTGCCAATGGGGTTGCCAATACCATCGATAGTATGGGATGTATTGCAGGACAGGCAATGAGCCTTGCCATGATTACGGTAGTTGGCCAGTGTGTCGGTGCAAATGATGAGCAGCAGGTGAAGTTTTATACAAAGAAACTGTTAAAGATGACCTATGCAATTACAGCAGTTGTAAACACTACAATATTACTGTTACTGCCTTTGATCTTACAGTTGTTCTCCCTATCCAAAGAGACAAGGGAATTAGCCTATATCCTGATCTTAATTCATAATGGAATGGCAATCTTATTATGGCCGGCATCCTTTACGCTGCCAAATGCGTTGCGTGCTTGTAATGACGTAAGATTTGCCATGTTCCTATCCATCTTCTCTATGTTTATGTTCCGTATCTTATTTAGCTATATCCTGGGCGTAAACTTAGGAATGGGTGCAATCGGTGTATGGCTTGCCATGTTAATGGATTGGATCTTTAGATCAAGCTTATTCGTCTGGAGATTTGCCAGCGGTAAATGGAGAAAGCATGCAGGGTTTGAAGCATGTCAACAGAATTGACATGTTCAGCTTGTCGACAAAGTCGACAAGCTTTGGATGAAATCAGGCTTTCATCCAGCGCCGAAGGAAATGATTAGTGCTCATTCGTGCAAGTCCTTAAAAGACAGGACCTATTCGCACTAATCCGATATCCGAAAAGCGCGGTTTCCGGATATCGATTAAAATGAAAACCGATGGTTTTCAAACTTTCCCCCAAGTAGTACGCTGGAGAGAGTGCAAAATTTTATTTATCAACAGTGTGAACAGCTGGATATGAATTTTATACATTCATATCCCGCTGTTTTTTTACTTCTCAAAAGTTAATTCCAGTGGTAGCATAACATCATAGCAATAAGGCAGCTCTTGCATTATATCAAAAATTAGGATTTGTTCAGCTAGGTGTGATTCCAAAGGGATTTTTATTAAAGGACGGAACATACGAGGATATTATTTGGCATTATCATACGTTATAGGAGGTAAAATGAAGTTAGCAATTCTAGGTTATAGTGGATGTGGAAAGTCCACATTAGCAAAGTATCTTGGACAAATGTATCAGATACCGGTGCTTTATCTAGACACGGTGCAATACCTTCCAGACTGGAAGGTACGGGAGCTTAGTGAGGCAGTCACGATGGTATCAGAATTTATGAGACAGGACTCCTGGGTGATTGACGGAAATTATATTAAATATTTACAACGGGAGCGTTTAGAACAGGCGGATTATATTGTATTTATGGATTTTCCAAGGATCGTTTGTTTCATCCGTGCCTATAAACGATATTTAAAATACCGTAATAGAACAAGAGAGAGCATGGCCAAAGGGTGCAACGAGAAAATGGATCGTGAGTTTGTCTGGTGGCTCTTACATAAGGGAAGGGAAAAGAAACGGCGTAAGCATTATCAAGAGATTGTAGCAGAATTTAGTGAAAAGACCGTGATAATTAAAAGTCAACGGCAGCTGGATGAGTTTATGAAAGATCCATTTAAAAGCATGAATAGAAACTCCATTTTTGCAAAATAATAGCAAAAAAGAAAGGAGTACTATTATGTTTAAACACGAGAAACAATTATTTCATCCGGTTGCAGTGGAGAAACCAAATCCACAGTATGCAGTATTGATGCAGGAGCAGCTTGGCGGCGGAAATGGCGAGCTAAAAGCTGCGCTACAGTATATGTCTCAAAGTTTTCGCATCAAGGATCCTGAAATCAAAGATTTATTTATGGACATAGCAGCAGAAGAATTAAGCCATATGGAAATGGTTGCTCAGACAATCAATTTATTAAATGGACATGACGTAGATTATCAGGCAGTGGGAGCAGGAGAAATCCAGTCTCATGTTATATTAGGTCTTAACCCTGGACTAATCAATGCATCCGGTTATTCTTGGACGGGCGATTATGTAACAGTAACCGGTGACTTATGTGCAGATTTACTTTCTAATATTGCATCCGAACAGAGAGCCAAAGTTGTGTATGAATACCTGTATCGTCAAATTGAAGATAAAAAGGTACGAGAGACAATTGATTTCCTATTAAATCGGGAAGAGGCACATAATGCATTATTTAGACAAGCATTTAATAAAGTGCAGGATACCGGTTCTAATAAGGACTTTGGTGTTACTTCTGACTCCAGAATTTACTTTGACTTATCCAGTCCTTCACCAGCAGGAAGTCAGTTTGGGGATACGAAGGCAAATCCACCAAGTTTCAATAATCCAAACAGTTAGAAAAATGTAAGAATAGCACGGAATTTGACGAAGTTCGAATCCTGTACTATTCTATTAAAAAAAATATCTACCACCGGGTAGGAATGTAAAAGCATTCATGTGGACATCGTTAGGTTATAGAAGATGTTTATGTGGATGCTTTACTTTTTTTTACATCAAATAGAATTCAATTAAATTATATTTCCACGGTGCAAAATTAGCATTTAAGTATACGCCAGCTAATGAAGAAGGCTGCATGCAGGAGATTGCAAAAGAATTTAAATTCCTTTGCATGATTGAGTTAGACATCGAGCATATGACAGGAAAAGAAGCGATTGAATTAGTAAGAGAAAAACAAAAACAAAAGTAATCATCGTGTAAAAACTTGAGTCTTGTGTGATAAAATAAAATCATACAAGGCTTTTTCTCTTAACCTTGCCATAAAGGAGGAATTGTAATGTCTGAGCTAGAAAAGAAGATTTATCCTCGTTTAGGGGATAAACAAATCATTTATTTAAAGTCGGTGATTACCAATCCTAATATTCAGGTTGGTGACTACACCATATATAATGATTTTGTAAATGATCCGGTTCTATTTGAAAAAAATAATGTGCTGTACCAATATCCAATCAATCACGACAAGCTAATCATAGGAAAGTTCTGCTCGATTGCCTGTGGTGCAAAATTTTTATTTAACAGTGCAAATCATACCTTGCATTCCTTATCCACCTATACCTTTCCAATATTCTTTGAAGAATGGAACTTGGATAGAACGAAAGTAGCAGATGCTTGGGACAATAAGGGAAATATCACGATTGGAAATGATGTCTGGATTGGCTTTGAGGCAGTGATTATGTCTGGGGTAACGATTGGAGATGGAGCAATTATCGGTACACGAGCCGTAGTAACCAAAGATGTTCCACCATATACAATTGTTGGAGGCGTTCCAGCAAAGCCAATACGTAAACGATTTTCGGAGGACACGATTGCTTCCTTACAAGAATTACAATGGTGGAATTGGCCCAAAGAAAAGATTGCAAGAAATATTGGAGCGATTCAATCGGGAGAACTTTCAGATTTAAACTAGGAGGGGAAACGTATGAACACAATGGAGGCAATTACAGCAAGGACAAGTTATCGTGGAACATATCAATCCACCAAAGTTTTAAAGGAGCATTTAAAGCAGATCGTTAAGGCAGGACTGGCAGCACCATCCGGATGTAATAAGCAGACCGTAAGCCTGATTGCAGTAGATGATGAAGAGTTACTAAACAAGTTACATAGCGTGATACAGCCACCCATTGGAGAAACAGCTCCAGCGATGATCTGCGTATTAACAAGAAAGATTATTGCGTATCGAGATAAATGTTATCATGTGCAGGATTATGCTGCAGCCATTGAAAATATGTTACTTGCCATTGTGGAGCTGGGCTACCAAAGCTGTTGGATTGAAGGGCATATTACGGATGAAGACCATATTGGAGACCAGATGGCAAAGATTTTAGATGTGCCAGAGGAATATGATCTGGTTGCTTTTTTACCAGTGGGAATTGCAGAAGAAGAATGTAAATCCACAAAGAAACTTCCATTTGAGCAGCGGGCATGGTTTAATGGATTTAGGAAAGACTTCTAAGTAAGAACAGAAGTATGGAAAGGAATTAAAAAATGAAGCAAATTACATTAAATAATAATATAGAGATGCCAATTCTAGGTTTAGGAACGTGGACATTACGTGGAGACCAATGTGAGGAAACCGTACGTACTGCCATTGAGTGCGGATACCGCCTAATTGATACCGCACAAATGTATCAGAATGAGCGAGAGGTTGGAAATGCAATTAAGGCATGTGGTGTTCCAAGAGAAGAATTATTTATTACGACTAAGATCTGCAGTCCAAATGATAGTTATGAGGCAACCAAAAAGGCAATTGAGAAATCATTAGAAGAGTTACAACTTGACTATATTGATTTAATGTTAATTCATGAGCCTTATGATAACTCTCAAGATATGTACCGTGCTATGAAGGAAGCATATGCAGAAGGCAAATTCCGTGCAATAGGAATTTCTAACTTTAATCCAAGGTTATATGAGGATTTTGTAAAGGAATGTGAAATCATTCCGGCAGTAAATCAGGTAGAGGCGCATATCTATCATGGTCAAAAAGAGCTACAGGAAACAATGAAGAAGTATGGCACCGCAATGGAGGCGTGGAGCCCATTTACGGCAGGAAAGAAAGATGTCTTTCATAATGAAGTCTTATTAGAAATTGGAAATAAATATGGGAAGACAGCCGCTCAAATTATTCTTCGCTATTTCGTGCAGAGAGATGTCATTGTTATTCCAAAGTCGTCCAAAAAAGAAAGACTAATCGAAAATATCTCCATCTTTGACTTTGAGTTAAATGATGAAGAGATGAAAAAGATCGATGATCTGGATGAAAAGACAACTCTATTTGGCTGGTACTAGATAGCATCACTTACAATAATCTGCGTTAGTAATGACAGGTTATTGTATACATAAAGGAGAATGGCATATGGTTATAAATATTTGTAATCATGATTGTACGGAATTATGGGATCAGGTACTCTATAAAAAGTTATCCGATTATCCCAACATATCCGACTGGGAAATGAAAAATATCATTGATTTTATTGCATATGAAGAAGCCAATGGAAGAACAGTTGAACTGCAATCGGACAGCCCTCTAATACTAGAAACGGTAAAAGAAAAGCTAGATCACAAACAAGACTACCAAGACGTAAGACGTCCAAAAAAGATTACGGAATGTACTGCCTGTCCCTATCGAAAAGGATGCATGACTGAGTTTGTCTGTCATACTGCCCCACTAGAGAATGCAAAAAGCATATTAAAATCTGGAAAGCTGTTATCTGCGGTAAATGCAAGGGGACTTACAGAGGAAGAACTAAGAAAAGAGGAGCGAAATGCTGCCCATGATCCCAAGGATTTCTTTCATTATGTAATGTTTAGCTGGGGAAATTGTCAGGCAGGAGATCGTCTTGTGATGGAACGTAAAAATAATCGTATGCCTACAGAAGAAGACTTAAGTGTTAATTTCACTCCTGGGATACGATTTTATTTTAAATATGACGAACTGGAGAAACACCCAAATGCCACTCATGATGGATTTTTACCAATCAAAGTGAAGGATGAATTAGTACTAAAAGATTGGGTGTATGCCATTGTTATCCCAGATGTCTATCGAAAGGTATTTGAAGAGCTGGTTCCAAACGAATTACAAGAATGTGTTTACTATGTTAAAAATGACTGCAAAGATATATGGGATTGGTCGGAAAAGGTATATCAGTTGATTGAAAACTTAGAAGGCTAAATACCTTGACAAAAAGAATTCCCATATGTATAGTAAAATTTTTAGTAGATAGCATTTTGATGGCATAGATTTTGTCGCTAAATGAATTTAAAATAAATGTAGATAAAGTGAGGACTACATATGAGTAAATATTTGAAAAAAGCAGAAGAGTTAAGAGCAATTACCAATCCACATTATAATTGTGCACAAGCCGTACTAATTCCATTTGCACATGAAATGGGTCTTACAGAAGATGCAGCCAATAAAGTAGCTGCAAACTTTGGAGGCGGAATGAAGATGGCTGCTACGTGCGGTTCCATCGCAGGCGGCTTAATGGTATTAGGATTATTTGGACTAGATGATCCAAAGACAATCGGTGAGTATTATAGAAGATTAAAAGAAAGTCATGCTGGACATTTAAACTGTTCGGATCTTCTTCGTATCAATAAGGAAGCAGGCGGAGAAAAGAAACCACATTGTGACTCCATGGTGTATGAATGTGTCACTCTTGTGGAAGAACTTTTAAGAGAACAAGGAAAACTTAAGTAGAATCATAGCAAAGAAAGGTGGCCCAAGGAAGTTTGTGGCTGCCTTTTTAAGTGATATGAAAGGAGATTGGTAAATATGTCATTATGTGATGAAATCCGTTTTCTGACCAAACGTGCATTATGGGAAACGG
>JAUNRX010000052.1:14955-17383 GCA_030539495.1 bacterium
ATGTCATTATGTGATGAAATCCGTTTTCTGACCAAACGTGCATTATGGGAAACGGAAAACCTTATGAAATGTATTCCAGACGAACTTTGGGAGAAGCGGTATGATGGAATTCCTATGTGGAAATATGTATATCATATGCTATATTCCATGGATCGCTGGTATATCAACCCTTGTGATCCAGCCTACCAAGATCCTGAGTTTCATATGGATACATTGGCAGATTTAAATGTAGTTCCGAAAGAGGAGAAAGTAACTCGAGATCAATTAGAGAGCTATTTTGACCATATAAAAGAAAAAATAGAACGATACATAGAATCATTAAAGGATGAAGAACTTACAGAAATGCCAGAAAACTGTGAGATGACCAGGTTTCGCTTGATCTTAGGGCAATTCAGACACTGGCACCGTCATATGGGAGTAGTTTATGGATTTATTATTGAGGACACTGGAAAATGGCCTTATGTCCTCAATATGAAGGGAAACTATCCGGACGAACCAATGCCAAACTTTTATTAGACTAGGAGAGAAGAAAAAATGAAAGCAATGGTTTTATCGGAAAAAATATTAAAAGACGTATTAGGGAATCGTATAAAACAGTTCCATGTCGGATTGGAGATGAAATTTTGAGTAATGAGAAATTAATAACAGCAGGGTATTGTGGACTAGCTTGTAAAGCCTGCTCTGTATATATTGCAAGTCAGATTGGTAGAGAAGCGCTTGAGCGAAGGGCAGCGAAAGCCGGTATGAGTGCAGAAGAGATGTACTGTAAAGGGTGTCGGTCGGATAAGACAAGCCCTTATTGCACCGACTGCCAGATTAAGAGATGTATTCGTGAGAAAAATCTTACATGGTGCAGTGAATGTGAGGAATATCCTTGTACAAAGATTACAGAGTTTAAAGAGTCCTTGCCACATCGTGCGGAAATTATGGATTCTTTGGACTTTGCAAAACTACATACAGTAGAAGAATGGGACAAGTTAATGGAAAAAGAGTTTACGTGTGAGAATTGCGGTACCTATAATTCGGTATATGCTGAAAGCTGCAGCAGATGTGGTAATATCCCGGTGAATGCATTTGCAAGTCGTCACTGGGAGTTAATTAAGGATAGTGAAGAAAGAAAAAACTTATAGAGTTTATTTATTTTCCGAGTGGATAGGCGCCGGCACGGAGGATTGGGTATAGAGCGGTATTTTAAGGTAGTAGTACCCAATTTAAGAGTGAAAATCCAGGAAATATATCAGTATTGGGTACTACAATTCATTTTTACTGCTATATACCCACAAAAATTAAATTCTCTGGGTATATAGCAAGAAAATAAGTCATGTATACCCAAACAGAGAAACGGAAGGTGATTGAAACTAGAAATTTGGGTAGTACAGTTAGAAAAATGCTCCCTATACCCAAAAAATATTTACAGAAGTACTCTGCTATAAAAAATCAACTAGAAGGGGAAGCCATATGCCAGATCCAAACTATAAACAACAGTACATAGCAAGAATTCATAAAGTGCAGGATTATATTGAGGAACATATCGGGCAGCCCATGTCCACAGAAGAACTTGCGGCTGCTGCAGGATTTTCAAAATATCATTTTGGCAGGATCTTTCAAGCTATTTTAAATGAGCCATTGGCCCATTATGTAACCCGCATCCGTATGGAACGGGCGGTGTTTTTACTAGCTCACCGTGAGGATAAAAATATGACCAAGATCGCATATGAGCTTGGATTTTCAGACTCCGCTGTATTTTCCCGTGCATTTAAAAATTATTATCATATCAGTCCGAGAGAATATCGAAAGGAATATCGCACGAATTGCAAAGAACCATTTCTATTGTCTGAGTACAATAAGGATGCAGCAAGAAAAGAGAGAAAAGCCAATCGCTTTCCCATAACAGGGAAAATCAGCATAAAGAATATTCCAGAACAGCAGATCGCGTATGTAAGGCATACCGGAACCTATGAGACGCTAGCAAAAGAGTATCCAGACTTAATCGACACGTTATTTCGATATGCCGAGAGACAGCATCTTTTGGTAAATCAAGAAAACTCGGTACTAGCCATGTATCATGACAATCCAGAGTTTGGAGAAGAGACGCAGTTTCGTACCAGCCTATGCCTTACCGTGCCAAAGAATATTTTATTTCAAGAGGATGGTCCGCTAGGAAAGATGAAGCTGGAAGGCGGCCGGTATGCGGTGGGACAGTTTCATATTCGACAGGAGGAGTATGCGGATGCCTGGAACTATATGTACAAGGAATGGCTGACAGGCAGTGGTTATGTACCACGAAACTGTAGTCCATTTGAACGGTATGTAAATCCTTATGGAGAGCTTCAGGAAGTGGAAATTTATGTTCCGATTGAGCCAATCTAATTCTTATTTGCTGCAAAAGATAGAAGAAAGATGCAGGTGAGCAGATGGAAGAAATAAA
>JAUNRX010000052.1:17483-23177 GCA_030539495.1 bacterium
CATACCAAAACAAAAGCTTGTGGTGATTACAGGAATTAGCGGATCGGGAAAATCCAGTCTTGCATTTGATATCTTATTTGAGGAAGGAAAGAACAGATATTTAAGTTCCATTGGAATCCTTTCCGGATTAGATAATGAGGATCGTTTTGATAGCATGGAGGGAATTGGTCCCACCGTAGCAGTACGTCAAAATACAATTCGTCAGAGTAATCCACGTTCTACGGTAGGAACAAAGACAGAGATCCTAAATCAGCTCGCCCTTTTATATGCCAGTGATGGAAGGACTTCGGAAGAAAATGAGGAACATTTAAAACCAAGCTATTTTCTATATACTACGGTAGATGGCATGTGTGTAGACTGCCAAGGAAGGGGTTCCTATTATGATATTAATTTGGAACGGCTAATCCCAAATAAAAAGGCAACCCTTTTGGAAGTGTATGAGAGCCTTAAAGTAACCAAAGGATTCTTACGAATCTTAAAGAATAAATACGGAGAGTATTTTGAAACTCCATTTTGGTCCCTTCCAGAAGACATTCGTAACCAGGTTGTCTATGGAACATTTACCAATGGTAAGCAAAGCTACTGCATCGAGAGAAATTTAAAATATGCCCTGGAAAAGGGAGAAGATGTGGAAGAAGTTTATGCAAAGCAGACTTGTGAGGAATGTCATGGTGATCGAATTTGTGAAGAGGCAAGAAAGGTGGTTCTCCACGGAAAGCAGATCGGGGAACTGGGACATATGACATTAACCAGGCTCCTTGTGTTTTTAATGGAGATACCAGGAGAGGAGCTTTCTCAATTTGGTAAGAATGGGGTAAAGAATATTATAGGAAGAATACAGCATCTGATCCAGTTCCGTTTAGGGCATCTGTCTTTGTACCGAGAAATGTCTTCCTTAAGCGGAGGAGAAATTCAGCGTATCTTCCTCCATCTTCATTTGGAATCACAACTGAATTCTCTTATCTATATCTTTGATGAGCCAATGTCTGGACTGCATCCATCGGAAAAAGAAAGCATGCTTCTAGCTGTAAAGGAGTTAAGGGATCATGGAAATACGGTAATCGTGGTTGAGCATGACAAAGAAATGATGCGAAATGCGGATCATATTATTGAGATTGGTCCAAAGGCCGGAAGGGAAGGAGGAACGGTTGTCTATCAGGGAGATTATAAAGGCTATAAAAATAAACATACTCTGATTAGTGACTTCCTTTCAGACAAATGTGCCATGCCTAACCGAACGAAGAAAAAGAACGTATTTAAGAAAGAAGACTGCCTGATCATGGAACATGCAAAGGTACATTATCTAAAGGATTTGACAGTAGAGATACCTATTCACTGCATGGTGGGAATTGCAGGAGTATCAGGAAGTGGAAAGAGTTCTTTAATTACAGAAACGCTGTTAAAACGACTTGCAACTGCAAAGAAATATGGAACGGCAGCAGGAATACAAGGAGTAGAGAAAATCAGTGGGTTTACAAAGATTTCACAGGAACCAATTGGGAGAAGCTCCAATTCAACGCCAGCCTCCTATATTGGGATTTGGGATAAGATCAGGGAATTATTTGCAGAGCAGCCGGAAGCAAACATAAGAATGATGACGCCAGGACATTTCTCCTTTCATTCCAAAGGTGCATGTCCGGATTGTGGCGGAAGTGGATATCAACGGATTTTTTTGACCTCTGATTTTTCAGTAGATAAGATATGTCCAATCTGCCACGGCAAGCGGTTTCAACAAGAAAGCCTTTTGGTGACCTATCAAGGGAAGACCATTGCAGATATTCTAGACCTTAGTATAAAAGAAGCAGTATCATTTTTTGAAGAACAGGAAAGTATCGTAAGGCCCCTTAAAATCCTAGAAAAGATGGGAATGGGATATCTAAGGATTGGCCAGCCATCCTCTTCCTTAAGCGGTGGGGAGGCTCAGCGTGTGAAACTTGCCAAAGAGTTAGGACGACAGACAAAAGGCAATATGCTGTATGTACTGGATGAGCCGACCAATGGATTAAGTCTCTATGATACCGGATTGTTATTAAAGCTATTGGATGAACTTGTGGTAAGTGGGAATTCAATTATTGTGATTGAACACAACGTACATGTGTTAAAGAACTGTGATTATATAATAGAGCTTGGACCAGAAGGCGGAGACAAAGGTGGAGAGTTGATTGCCCGGGGTACACCAGAACAACTAAAGGGAAATCCGAATTCTAAAACAGGGAGGTACCTGATATGAATCTAGAATCCAAGATGGAGCGAGTGATCAATGGAAGCTATAAAAATATGACAGGAATCTTGGTACGTAAAAATAATAGTACGGTGTATGAACGGTATTATAATGGATGCTCCGCAGAAAATAAAATTCATGTGGCATCCGTAACCAAAAGCATTATGTCGGCTTTATTTGGAATTGCCATCGACCAGGGATATATTAAAAGTGTGGATCAGAAGGTCTTGGAATTTTTCCCGGACTACCAAATTCCAAAAGGAGAAAAGACAATTCAACAGGTTACAATTCAGGATATGTTAATGATGACAGCGCCATATAAATATAAGTCTGAGCCTTATCAGAAAGTAATGTCAGGGGAACATTGGACTAATGATGCACTGAATTTACTAGGCGGTAAAAGAAAGAGCGGAGAATTCATCTATTCTGCCATGATTGGGACCCATCTGTTATCTGGCATCCTTGTAAAAGCAACGGAGCAGTCAGTATTGGAATTTGCACGTAAGAATTTATTTGACCCGTTGGAAATTGAGCTGAAGGGAGATATTTCTTTATGCAGTGAAGAAGCGAATCTAGAATTTCTAAAAGCAACCGACAGGAATGGCTGGGTGGTGGATCCAGAAGGAGTTAATACCGCTGCATGGGGGATTACGTTAACCCCTATGGATATGGCAAAGATCGGAGAACTGTATTTAAAGGAAGGCCTGTGGAATGGAAGACAATTGATATCGAAAGAGTGGATTACAAAGAGTACGAAAGTCCACAGTAAATGGGGAAAGTTATTGTACGGATATTTGTGGTGGATCATGGATGAATCAGAGCATAGCTATGCTGCCTTAGGCCAAGGCGGAAACGTAATATATGTAAATGCGAAAAAAGAGCTGGTGGTAGCCATTACCTCTCTTTACAAGGATAACGCACAGGATAGAATGGTTTTAATTAAAAAATACATTGAGCCGATGGTGGAAAAAAATTAAGAAAAGAAAGCTTGGAAAACAAATTTGTAACTATAGGAAAATTGAAATATAATAAGTACATAGTAAACGTTCCGAGTGAGGGGGTCTTTATAGTATGCAACAAATCAGAATAATGGAGATACCAAAGATAAAAGCGGTATATTCCGGACCACTTACTTCCGATGAGAAATTCCAAGAATTCAACAAATGGTTTAGCGATTATCATGCATCTTTGACATGTGAGCTATTCCCAAGAGATTTTATGTGGTACAACGAACGGGCAAATGCACAGGAATGGTTTTATGCATTACCTGAAAAAGCAGATCTGTCACAGATCAAAGAGTATGAAATCGTAGATTTACCATCCGGCCTTTATGCGGTTGGGTCGTGTTTAGATGCCGATCTAGATGAAGCAAAAGACTGGATGAGTACCAGAGAAGAAATTATAAACTGGGTAAAGGAAAGTAAGTTATTTGATCTTTACATAAATGAAGCGGGAAAAGAGGAGCGGTATCCAATGTTCCATATTATAACTCCTGTCCGTATGTTTCATAAAGGAATATCAATCGAGAATTTATATGTGCCGATTGTAGAGAAGGAGTAGGTAAGCTATGTTAAGATTACGTCCCTATAAAAAATGCGATGCACAATACATTGTAAGCTGGCTTAAGGATGAGGTGACATTTCGAAAATGGTGTGCTGACCGCTATGCCAGTTTTTCCATCTCAGCAGAGGAGATCAATAAGCACTATGAGGCATGTGCAAATCTAGATGATTTTTATGAGATGACGGCTTTTGATGAAACTGGCGTGGTAGGGCATCTTATTATGAGATTTACAGATCCCGAGAAAAAGATAGTACGATTTGGCTTCGTAATCGTAGATGATCAAAAGCGAGGCATGGGCTATGGTAAGGAAATGTTAACACTATCCATACACTATGCATTCGATATATTAAAGGCAGAAAAAGTGACATTAGGTGTCTTTGAAAATAATAAGCCTGCCTATTACTGCTACAAATCTGTAGGATTTCAAGAACGTTCTTTAGAAAATCCAGAGTATTATCATGTATTAGGTGAAGACTGGAAATGCCTTGAGCTGGAATTAGCAGGTCAATAAGATGAGCAATGAAAAAGAGAAGAGGTAATGATAGGGGAGAGTAGGTAAATCTATGGAAAAACAATTTATTCGTTCGGAGCGGGCACATTTTATGTGCCCTAATATGCACTTTGGAATTCTTGTTAAAATTAGGGCTAGCGTAGAGATGCAAAAGATAAAGGACAGCCTGAGTATTATGGCAAAAGCACATCCATTCTTAAGAAGTCGGATTAAGTATGAAAACGATCATAAGAATTTGTATTATGAGGTTAATTCAACTTCTGCCATCGAGTGTTTTGAGAGGAAAGAAAGTTCCTCCTTGTGGCAGGACTATAAGAAAATTGGAGAGAGAGAATGGAATGTGCTGGAACATGGACTGCTAAAAGTATTGGTCTATCCAATGGGAGAGGAGATGACCTTGCTTTTTGTCTCCCATCATCTGCTAGGTGATGGCAGATGTCTGTTAGAGCTTGTAAATGAATTCGTAAAACTTTATGTAAATAAGATTGAGCCGGCATACGTAGAGGAGCGTCTGATTACCAGCATCGAAGATTTGCCTCCAACTAGTAATCTAACAGGAGTTAGCAGATACCTAGTAAGAAAAGCAAATAAAAAGTGGCGAAAAGAGAGGGTGGCAGTTTCCTACGAAGAATATAGAAAGTTTTCAGATGAATTTGTAAAAAATAATCCAGTTGGTCATGAAAATAGAGCGGTAGATCTACAGAGGTTAAGGGGAATAAAGTCAGAATGTAAGAGCCATGCAGTGACAATAAATGATTTTCTGATGGCAAAAGTCTATGTAGGATTAGGTGTGAAAAAGATCATTATTGCGGCAGATGTTCGGGACAAGGTCAAAGGCTATAACAAAGGCGCCCTCGGAAATTATGCAACGGCCATGGGGATTGTCTGCAAGGCGAAGAAGAAGGATATCTTTGAAACAGCAAAAGAAGTACATAAACAGGTGAAAGAACATATGGAAAATAACCGAGAATTAATGTTAATCCTTGCATGTTATTTAAATATGGATGCGGGGCTGATTGATGCAGCAGCCATAGCAACCCTTGGCAATTTTGATAGTAAGACGGCAAAGTTTATTGGCGGGGCGATGTTTGGATATAAAAAACGGGATGGAATAAGCATTACAAATTTGGGACGAATTGAGAATAGCGACATAATAGAAGCAACCTTTATTCCACCTGCATCTCCAGCAACGACTCAGACAATCGGCGTGCTGACAGTAAATGATCGAATGCAGCTATGCAGCAGTTATTATGAAAATGCAGTTTCAGCAAATGAAGTAAGAAAGCAGCTAAAGTTTATGTCATTATAGATAAGGAAAAAGGAGAAAAAACAATGGTACATCTAGTATATTGCGATAACACAGGAAAGAAAGGGGAACGAGTTGTAGATAAGATCATGG
>JAUNRX010000200.1 GCA_030539495.1 bacterium
TTCGCCTCCGACCAGTCATGGTTGTGTAAATGACCTTCTAATGTCATTTTCTCAAATCCATGTTGTCTAAGCGCTTCATATACTACTACCGCAACCGAGTTACTAAGATTAAGAGAACGGATGTCTCCAATCATAGGAATACGGATACAAGTATCTGCATGTTCTAATAAGATTTCTTCTGGAATACCAGCACTTTCTTTTCCAAACATGATAAAGCAATTATCATCATAAGTCACATCCGAATGCACATGAGTTGCTTTCGTTGTTGCCATGTAAAGTTTTGCACCTGGATTACGTCTTAAGAAATCATCAAAGTCTTCATATACGGTAACATCAAGCTTATTCCAGTAATCAAGTCCTGCACGTTTGATTTCCTTTTCTCCTAGCTTAAATCCCAAAGGCTCAATTAGGTGAAGTCTTGCTCCTGTTGCAACGCAAGTACGTCCAATATTTCCTGTATTTGCTGGAATTTCCGGCTCATGTAATACTACATTAATCATCTTTAATCGCTCTCTTTCTCTTATTTCACTTTGTTTCCTACTTTATATAGTTCATCACTTTTTGGTGGCTCTAAAAATCTTCTCTCGTCTTCATTATATACGATACGTTCATGACCTTCCACAACCTTACCGATTACAGCAGCATCAATGCCCTCTCTCTTAAGCGCTTCCACAAGGTCAGCCCCTCTATGTGTTCCCATTAACATACATCCGCTAGAAATTAAAAGATATGGATTTAAGTCAAAGAACTCACAAATTTCTACTGTCTCTTGTCTAATGATAATACGTTTTAAATCAATTTCAAGGCCAACATTGGATGCAGAACCAATTTCCCAAAGGGCACCATACATTCCGCCTTCTGTAACGTCATGCATGCTTGTAACGCCATATTGTTTTCCAATCTCTGCTTCTTTTACAACACTGATATGGTCAATAAATGATTTTGCACTATTGATAAAGTCTCTTGTATATCTTGTAAGAAGCTCTTCTTCCTTATCCTTTGCAATAATTGCAGTTCCTTCAAGACCAGCCCATTTTGTCATAACGATATCTTGTCCAACTTCTAAACCACTTGTTGTAATCATATCTTGCTTGGACATCTTACCAACACCTGTTACTGAGATAATTGGCTGATTTACTGCTGTAGTCACTTCTGTATGACCACCCATGATCTCTATATTTAATTCCTTACAGTTTTGTTCTAAATCCATCATGATTGCTTTTAGCTCTTGTTCCTTTGTATTCTCAGGAAGTAATAATGTAACCATGATTCCGATCATTTCTCCACCGCTGGATGCGATATCATTGGCAGTAATATGAACTGCTAACTTACCAATATCATTTACTGTACCAGTGATTGGATCTGTGGAAAGAATCATAACCTCAGACTCTGTAGTGTCCACATAGGAACAGTCTTCTCCAACATTCGGACGAATTAATACTTCATCTCTTCTATGTCTAATTTGTTTAAATACGGATCTTTTCAAAACTGATTCAGATATTTTTCCTATTTTCATCTCTTCACCTCAAAGTTTTTCGTATTGTAATGGGGCCTTCACATTACAATGTAGCGTGAAGCCCCCTTAAATAATCACAAATTAACTTGTGACTGCTTATATTTATTTATTGCGCTTTGTTTGTTGGCTTAGGCGTAGCAGAAGGTGATACTGTTGCCTTTGGAGCCTCTGACACCACTGGAGCCTTTGTTGCCTGTGGAGCTTTTGTAATCTCTGGATTAATCACAGGCTTATCTGTAGCTTCCGGTGCTGCTGTAGCTTCAGGTGCCGGAGTCGCTTCATTTTCAGAAGTGTTCTCTTCTTCCTTCTTCTCTTCCATTGTACCAACTGTAATATAATTTGGTGCTGCCGCATAGGAACTAAAATTTACTTGCTCACGGCTTTGTTCCACACCATCAATGTAAACAACTTTATATAGACTTGCCTTGCAACCTTGATGAGCATTTGACTCTACCTTATGATACGTGGTTGGCTTTGTCGGATCTTCTGTAATTACATCATTTCCAGGTTCTATATAAGAAGTAACTTCGCTTACATATTCTACTTTTCTATTCTTTGCTCTTGTTTCATGACCCCAGATTGTAAAATGTAATCTTCCACCGCTTGTATATGCCTGCACATAGACAGGAGCATCTGTATTATTTTTAAACTTTAGGTCTTTATAATTGCCAGAAATGGCAGCATCCATACTCGGTTTTACATAAGAAACCGTCATGGAGTGATTAAAACGTTCTGTAATATCCATTTCAGCTAATAATAATGCATTATAAAGTGTTGTCGATACCTGACATACACCACCACCAAAACTTTCAACTGTCTTACCATTGGAATAGGAACCTGCAAGTGCATATCCGTTACTTTCCTCATATGGTCCCATTGCAGTAGAAGCGGAAAACTCCTCGCCTGGGTATAACACAGTTCCATCAATTCTGGCTGCACCATTTTCAACATTCATCTTCCGGTTCGCACTGGAACTTGCATAAGATGTTGAGAATGTTCCTAAAATTGTATCACATAAAAGTGCTTTTTCCTTTGTAATCTTTGCTTCAGTCTCTTCAACTACAGCCTCTAAAGTAATCGCATCCGTACGATTCCAGTTCTTAATTGCCTCATTTAATGCCTGCTTTGTTTTCTCTGCAGATAAGACAATACCACTTTCAGATTCTGTGGCTACAAATTTTCCATCTTCTCTTGTAAGAACTGAATTTTTAGGGTCGATATCGTATTTTTGACATTTCTTCATGACTTTATCAATATTGTTTTCATTCATTGTAAATGCAAGCGTAAATACTAATTTCTCAGATTTAATCTTTCTTAGGTCAAGGTAACGCTTTACTAAGCTTCCCGTTTTTCCTGCATCCATTGCTTCGTCAATATAATTTTGTTCGTCTACTGTTAATCCAAGCTTATCAAGCGTTGTATTAACTTCTTTGCCATTTATCGTGATAGTAACTTTTGTCTCTTTCAGCTGGCCAACATAAGCATCAAGTGCTTCTTTTGCCTGCTCCTTGGTCATACTTCCAATATTTAATGTATCAATATATACATTCTCGCAAATACTATTTTCATCTACATGTGTAAGCACATTTAGAGTAATTATGCTGGCAGAAATCCCAAGTACTATAATTGACAGTATTATGATAATAATTTTTTTCTTGTTCATAAACTTCAATCCCCTTTTTATATGCTTGCATCAGTGTAATATCCATAAAATCATAACCCACTGCAATCTCGATTGACAGATTGATACATTTTATGTATATTCATAATTAATGATTAAAATGCTGCGGCAACAACACCTACGAGCATTGCGAAAATTAAAAACGCGATGATCACGGTAGAAATTACTTTTCTAGTCTTTTTATTATACATGTTCATTATGAAATCACCTCTTTACGTTTAAGCTTATATGAACAGCCGCAAAAATATCTTTAAAAACCAAAGAAAGGTTGTGCTGTTATGCCTACTATTTTATGTTTGGTACTGCTATTTTGCGTCTGGCTTCGTTATGAACGAAAGAAGGCCATAAAAATAGATACCGAGGCAAGGGAAGCGTTTATGCAAACCGAGAAGAAAGCACAAGTTGCTCGTGAGAAAGACATTAGCAATCTTGACTATATCACGGTTCCCCTTCATACCTTACCAATTCAGAAAGGCGTAGATTGTTCTCTTGATGAGTACATCGATTCCCTTCTTACGATTAGCAATAAGCCAATCGTGAACTTATCCAATTATACAAATACCGAACTCAAGCTTGCCTATGGTATTGCCAACTTTGACTTACTTAGCGAATATGACGAAAACTACTTTTCATTAATTCACACCTTAACCTCCTATGGTTGCTCTCTTTATGAGACAAAACGATATGAGGACGCCAAAAACATACTAGAATATGCGGTTTCTATCGGTTCCGATATTAAGCTTACCTTTTTAACATTGGCAAAGATTTATGCCGATACTAAAGAAGATGCCCGTATCGTAGGATTAGAAAACCATGTCAAAGAAGTGCTTCCAGAAAAAAGTGAAACTTTAGTATCCCAAATCGAAAAGATTCGATACTATCAATATTTTGAATAATTTGATACAAAAGTGCTCTGCGAACTTGTTTGCAGAGCATTATTTATTCTATATTCTTATCATTTGCAAAGGCAACAAGTTTATACTATTGAATCCTTCCCTTTTCTAAAATAATCTGGTCAATCATGCGGGAAGCCTCACGTTTTGTGAGCTTTTCAACCTGTTGTACGTTGTCTATTTTATGATATTTCATTAAATCTAGCAAGTAATTTTTTTGACGCGGCGTAATCGGAGAATCCTTTTTAATCTTATAAGAATAGCTGCCCGGATTCGCAAGCTGATCTAGTCCCGAAACATTTTGGGCATCCTTTTCGCCATTCATCATGGCAAAATACAATTCCATTGTCACCTTGGCATCATCAAATGCACGATGGGCATTGGGATTATATAATCCGTAATGACGGCAAAGGTTCTCAAGGCTTCTGCTCTTTAAGTCGCTATGCATCTGTTTCGCAATAGCAAGCGTATCAATGACCGGATGGTCAAACTTAAATCCTGCCCTCATAAATTCTGTCTTTAAAAAACGATAATCAAAGCTTACGTTATGACCAAGAAGTGTCTCTTTTCCAAGAAACTCTCTTAATTCCTCGGCTACTTCTTTAAAGCTTTTTGCATTGATTAGCATTTCATCCGTAATACCTGTTAGATTTACAATTGTAGAAGATAGTTCATATCCTGGGTTGATTAGAGAAGAGAAAGTCTCAACAACTTCCCCACCTCTTACCTTAAGTGCCCCAACTTCAATAATATGATACTTATCCGGTGACAATCCTGTCGTCTCTACGTCAATTGCAACAAATGACTGTACCAT
>JAUNRX010000201.1 GCA_030539495.1 bacterium
ATGAAAGCCTGATTTCATCCAAAGCTTGTCGACTTTGTCGACAAGCTGAAAGCAGCTACCTGCCCATACAAGTAGCTGCTTTTCTTTACATAAACATATTTAATATTAAAAGCTCAATTAACCCCGTTGCCCATGCAACTGTTGTGGTAATCGACCATACTCTTACTTGCTCTTTTGTCTCTGTAATTCCACTTAGGCGGTTTACTACCCAGTAGAAACTGTCATTGAAATAAGAGAAGAATAAGGAGCCAATACAAGCTGCAAGTGCACCTAATACCATATTTCCACCGGCTGCTGCTACGATTGGAGCAGTAATCCCTGCTGCCGTTACCATTGCTACCGTTCCAGAACCTTGTACAAAACGGACTAAGGTTGCTATGATAAATGGCAATAAGATAATCGGTATGGACGTTGCCGCCATCTTCATTGCAATAAAATCGCCTACGCCAGCAGTCTTGATTACTTGACCAAGAGCACCGCCGCCACCAGTTACTAAGATAATGATTCCGGCTGACTGAATACTGTCTTCCAGACTTGCAATCACATCTTTTCTGGAAGTTCCACGAGTCTGAATATAGATTGCAAGGATTAAGCCGATTGCAACTGCAATAATTGGCTTACCAAGGAAGATCAGAATAGAGAGTGCCCCTTCTGTCATTCCAACTGCGGATAATACAGTGTTACATAAAATTAATAGGATTGGAGCAATCAGTGGCAAGAATGCTTCAAATGCAGATGGCATCTTTTCTTCATCCGCTAAGTCAAAAAGCATGGTTACTGTTTCTTGATTCTCTGGACGTACCCAGCCTTCCCCATCTTCCGCTGGGAGTTGATAAATCTTTTTACCAAGCCACTTTCCATACATCATAGCTGCCGCTGCCATTGGAAGTGCTACTACGATTCCTAATAGTAAGAAATGGCCGATATCGATACCAAATGTTCCTGCAACTCCAAGTGGTCCAGGAGTTGGTGGAATTAATGTGTGGGTAATTACTAACCCTGATGCAAGTGCTATGGATAGACTTACGATCGATTTTTTTGTACGCTTTGAAATTGCTTTCGCAAGTGGTGAAAGGATTACAAATCCTGAATCACAAAAGATTGGAATGGATACTAAAAATCCTGTTAATGATAATGCAAGTTCTTCGTTGCCTTTCCCAAACATTTTTAAAAAAGTTTTTGCCATACGGTTTGCCGCGCCTGAAAGTTCAAATACCTTCCCCATCATGACCCCCATGCCTATGATGATTCCGATATTTCCAAGTGTTCCACCGAATCCAGTTGTAATTGCCGTAACAACGTCATCTGGGTTCATTCCTCCAATAAGTCCAATAATACAGGACGCAATAATTAATGATAAAAACACATGAATCTTTGTCTTTAAAATTAATAAAATTAAAATGATAAGTCCAATACCTAGACCTACAAGCATTTGTGATCCGTTAACACCATCCATAACTTAATACCTCTACCTTGTCCGTTTAATTAGTCGTTTAATCTGTCTTATTTCATAAAGTTTGGAGCATATTTTACTGCCAAACGTATTGCTTCGATCATGCTGACTGCACTTGCAATTCCTGTACCTGCGATATCCATTGCTGTTCCGTGATCTACAGAAGTACGAAGAATTGGCATTCCTCCAGTAATTGCAATTGTTCGTTCGAAATCAAGTGTCTTTGTCGCAATATGTCCTTGATCATGATATAAGGAAAGCACGCTGTTAAATCTGCCTTGTAGTGCCATATGGAATACAGAGTCCGCTCCAATTGGTCCAACTACTTTGTAGCCTTCTGCTTGAAGTTCTTCTACTGCAGGCATTACTTCGTTCACTTCCTCATCCCCAAAGAGTCCGTGTTCCCCGCTATGTGGGTTAAGCCCTGCAATTGCCATTGTTCCATCTTCTACACCAAGTTTTTTTAGTGCTTCCATACAACGCTTTACATAGTCTTTGATACGGTCTTTTTTCACCATGTCACACGCTTGTCTTAAAGATACGTGACGGCTTAAGAAGAATACACGCATGCCGCGTACTTCAAACATAGTAAGTGGATCTTCTGTATGAGTAAGTTCCCCAAAGATTTCTGTATGTCCGATAAAATTGATATTACCAGCCTTTAACGCTTCCTTGTTAATTGGAGTCGTTGCAACTGCTGCCACTTCACCGGCATTGGCAAGCTCAATACTCTTTTCAATATATTCAAATGCTGCTTTTCCGCACATTCCACTTACTTCGCCCATTTTGAATTCATCCATATTGATGTTATCAAGATCAATTAAGTTTAAAATGCCATCTTCATAGTTTCCTTCACTTGGATGACTGATCACATGTATTGTAAGGTCCGTCTTTGTAATATTAATGGCATTTTCCATAATCTTTTTGTCACCGATGATTACACATCTGGCATCTTTTCTAACTACTTCATCTACTACTGCCTTTGCTACAATTTCCGGGCCAATCCCTGCTGGATCCCCGATTGGTACTGCAATTAATGGTCTGTTCATTTCTTATTCCTCCAATATATTAACTATATTAATAACTTTTCTTTTAAATACTGTATACAATCACGCATTGCTGTCTTTCCGCCAGCCATTCCGCCTTTGGTAATAATCTTCATGCCATCATAAGAGCCCTCTAAGATTTCGCCATATGCTGCCAATGGTAAAACTTCCCCTAGAAGCTTAATTCCTGAGGCATCAAATTCCTTACTGATTGCCACTGTAATGTCTCCCCCACAGGAATAAATACCATGGAACTTAGGCTGACTGTCCACAATTCTCTTTGTAATACTTGCAAAGGACTTATTGATGATACTGCTCACCTCGCCCTCCCTTGTTTCCACACTAGAGAAATTAATCCTGTTTTCTAGATAAATACCATCTCCAATGACACAGCAAACCGCATAGTCCTTGGAGTTTGTAAGAACTTCATTAACAATACGGCTAATTTCCTGTTCTCTTGCTTCCTTACTCTTCACAAATTCGGCAGTCTTTGCAAATATGTGAAAAGGTTCTTGGGAAAGGAAGAATTCTTCCATCTGCTGCCTTGCTACGGCATTGACACTTCCCACCACTGCTAAGATCTTTGACTCCTCTTTTTTCACATTTGGAATAATGCATTTTCTCGCTACGGTTGCTGTAAAAGGGCCCGGATCTACTGCAATAAAAGCAATCTTACTTTCAATCACTGCATCAGCAATCAAATCAATATCCTCATGGGACACTGCATCAAATAAGACAGCTCGTACGCCACTATAAGCAAATCGTTTTAATGTCTCAATCACATGTTCTTTGCCCTTCATCAAATCTTCAATATAAATGGATCCGGTCTTATACTTGGACTGGATTTCATAAATCTTCTCTAACTTTGAAGTACAAACTGGTGTAATCGGATCGATTGCTGCTTCCGTCTTGTGGAGTGGTACATTATTTACAAGCATGTAACCGCCGCATACAATTCGGCCTGACTCTGGAAAACAAGGCACTACCATTGCCACCGTATCTTTATCTAGACAATCTAGCATGGCATCGGCTTCTACTCCGATATTTCCACGAAGAGTTGAGTCAATTCGTTTGGAATATAGCACTACATCCTCACTCTTTAGAAGCTCAGTTACATTATACACTCGGTTATAGGCAACCTTTGCCTCACTTGCTCTGCTGTCCGTCGGATATACGACACAGTCACAAGTCTCTAAATTACTTAAGTTCAAACGTTCCGCATTCATTACTGTATAGGCGGAATAATTTATTTTCTGAAGCATTGCTCCGGTTGCATTTGCCCCTGTCAGATCATCTGCAATAATTACGCATCTAGCCATTTTGCTACCTCCTAGACCGGTATTACATTAATATTCATTCTCAGAATTCCTGCCTGTTCCCTCTCATCAAATTCCTTATTGGTGATCACGCCGGTATAATCTTTTAAATGGTTGATTTTTAGCATGGCACGCTTATTGAACTTGCTCTCATCTACTACTAAATAGCTAAGTAAGCTGTTTCGAACGACCAAGGACTTAAATTCTGACTTTTGCATCGTTGGCGTAAGTACGAAAAAGTGATTGTCAATGGATGCCGCACCAAGAAATGAAATATTGATGCTGATATGACGGATGACTTCATTTGCAAACATACCTAACATGCTGCCTGTGGTTGACTGAATAACTCCTCCGCATACTATGACTTCCATCGGACTTTCCTTTAATAAATGGGCGATTTCAATATCGTTGGTAACAATCGTAAGATCTGTTCGATCCATAATAAGTTTTGCAATGTTATAAGTCGTGGTACCTGCATCAAGAAATACGGTATCTCCTGTTTCGATATATTCCACTGCCTTTCTTGCAATTAATTCCTTATCTGATAAATTGCTTACCTGCTTATCCATATAAGGTGTCTCTTTCTTTAAGACAGCACCTCCATGAAATCGTTCAATGCAGCCTTCTTGCTTTAACTTTTCCAAATCTCTTCGAATCGTCATCAAGCTGACATCCAGCTCTTTGGCAAGCACTTCGCACTGTACACTTCCACTCTCCATTATTTTTTGTATGATTATTTGTTGACGTTCTCTTGCTAGCATATAATTCTCCTATCCAGACTGCGCAATCTGTTTCTTTGACTGGGTTATATTTATTGTTCGTTTTTGTGTGATTTTGTTTATTTATTGTTCGTTATAGTCTTTATTATAGGTATCTATGTTCGATAGTCAACATTTCAAGGCATATTGTTCGATATATTTTTATTAATTGGGTTGGTTATGTAAAAACGAACATTTTTTAGGTTGTTTATTTTTGGAGCGCTGGGGCGTTTGGGCCTCCTAGGTTTGTTTCGAACAAAGTGTGTGTTCCACACACTCTCGCGTCTTAAATCCTTTACAAGGAACAC
>JAUNRX010000202.1 GCA_030539495.1 bacterium
ATCCAGTTAATCTAGCAGCAAGACGTGCATTTTGTCCTTCTTTACCGATTGCTAATGATAATTGGTAATCAGGTACGATAACTTTTGCACTCTTTTCTTCTGCATCAACTGTTACGCTAACAACTTTTGCTGGACTTAACGCATTTTGGATTAATACTTCTGGGTCTTCGCTCCAGTTGATGATATCGATTTTTTCTCCACGTAATTCGTTAACGATTGCATTTACTCTGGCACCATTTTGACCAACGCATGCACCGATTGGATCTACATCTGGATTATTTGTTGCAACAGCCATCTTAGTTCTTGAACCAGCTTCTCTTGCAATGCTCTTAATTTCAACTGTTCCGTCTTTTACTTCTGTAACTTCAGCTTCGAATAAGCGTTTTACTAATTCTGGATGCGTTCTAGAAACAGTGATCTTAGGTCCTTTTGATGAATCCTTTACTTCAAGAACATATAATTTGATACGTTCAGTTGGACGGAATCTTTCGCCACGAACTTGTTCTTGTTCAGTAAGTACAGCATCTACTTTACCAAGGTTAATGCTTACATTGTTGCCAATATAACGTTGAACAATACCTGTTACAACATCTCTTTCTTTTTCGAAGTATAATCCGTATAATACTTTTCTTTCTTCTTCACGGATTTTTTGAACTACTACTTGTTTCGCTTTTTGAGCTGCGATACGTCCGAAGTTATTAGGTGTAACTTCAACTTGTACCACATCACCTACTGAGAATTTAGGGTAGTTTAAGATTGCTTCTTCACGGCTGATTTGCATAACTGGGTCAGTTACTTCTTCCACGATTTCACGTTCTGCGTATACTTTTACATCGCCTGTTACACGATCAACGTTAACTTTGATGTTGTCTGCTTTACCAAAATGGTTTTTGCAAGCTGCTACTAAAGAGTTTTCAATTGCTTCAAGTAAGATCTCTTTACTAATATTTTTTTCTTTCTCGATTTGTTCTAAAGCATCGATTAGTTCACTATTCTTTGCCATGTTGTTATCCTCCTAACAAAATTTCCTGCGTTACACAGGAAGTTGCGTTTTATATCCATATATTTATTATTTATTAAAAATCAATTGCTAAACGAACCATAGCAATCTCAGGGCGTTTAAATGTCATTTCGCTTTCATCTTCTAACGTAATTGTTAAAGTTTCTTCATCGAAGCTTGTTAATACGCCTTCAAAATCTTTTTGCTTATTGATGCCTTTGTATAATTTAATTTCGATAACTTCTCCGATACTTCTTTTGAAGTCTTTGTCTTTCTTAAGCTGTCTTCCAAGCCCTGGAGAACTTACTTCTAAAATATACGCATCTGGAATGTAATCTTCCACATCTAAAAGATCACTTAAAGCACGACTGATAATTTCCAAGTCATCTACAGAAATTCCACCCTCTTTATCTGCATAAACACGTAAATAGTTGTTGCCCATTTCTTTTACGTATTCTACATCTACAAGTTCAAAATTGTTTTCTTCGATTATTGGCATTACCAAGCTTTCTGTTCTTAATTCGTAATCTTCTCTTTTAGCCATTCTCATTCCTCTTTTCCATATTCAATTTTCGTATAGTACGACATTCATGACTAGCTGATTGGATCTTTTTGTTGTATCCAATCGTAATAAAAATTCCATACATAATAAATATGTCACAAAATCAGTATTTTCATTAAAACTCTATATTATTTCTTAATACATATCGTTTTACGCAAAATATAAGGAGTGGACAACAATCCACTCCTTAAGTCATTCAGTATCAAAACTACGTGTTCATTGTAACATTTATCCATGATAAATGCAAGGTTTATTTTATCTCCCTGGTATTTGCTCAAAAAGAACCGCAGCGCATTCTCCTACCAAAATACTGAGTCCAAAAAAAATGGGATAGGACCAGGCCGTACTTGTATAAAACAGGAAAATGGCAGGTATGGCCATAATAACACAAAGAATCGGAAGTACTTTGCTAAGTCGATCTAAATAGGAGTAAATAAATCCAATTGCAAAGCATAAATATGGAGTAACCAAGATCACAAGCATATTATCT
Source organism: bacterium (assembly GCA_030539495.1). Taxonomy (GTDB): domain Bacteria; phylum Bacillota; class Clostridia; order Lachnospirales; family Lachnospiraceae; genus KM106-2. The sequence continues at coordinate 2,053 of JAUNRX010000202.1, forward strand.
TTATGCAGGCGCCCTGCCACCCATGGGCAGCCATAAAACACAATCAGGCTGACTAAGATAAATGGCCACATTCTTTTTAATATTTTCATCTGCTACACTCCTTAACGGGTTATGGCTTGCACCATCTTTTATACAACTTATTCAGGAAACCATAAAAAATACCACTTGACTATTCTATCGAAATTGGTCAAAATATTAGTTAATACATTTTAACAATCAGAAAGGCAAATATATGAAATATCAAATTGTATCCGATAGTTCTTGTGACATCGATAAAGCATATGTAGCCGAAAAAGGAATTGAAGTTGTTCCTTTCTACGTAACATTTGACGAAGTAAACTATTTTAAAGAAGGCGTAGAGGTTGACCATGAAGAGTTCTACGGAAAAATGATCAACGAGCATCTTTATCCAAAAAGCTCTCTTCCAGCAATTACAGATTATGTTGACGTATTTACAAAATACGCAAAAGAAAATATCCCTGTAATCTGCACGACAATTACGACAAAATTCAGCGGTTCCTACCAATCTGCTTGCAACGCAAAGGAAATCGTCCTTGAAACATATAAAGATGCTGTAATTACAGTAATCGATTCTACACTAAATACATCTGTGCAAAATGTTTTTGTGAAAGAAGCCGTTCGCATGAGAGAAGACGGTGTTTCTTACGAAGATTGTATCGCTAACTTAGAGCGTATCCGTTCTACAGGACGTATCATCTTTACAATTGAAAATATTGATTACTTAAAAAAAGGTGGACGTATCGGTAAACTTTTAAAACTTGCAGGTTCTACTCTTGGTATTCGTCCAATCATTATCTTTGAAGAAGGCGAAATCGCACCTGGCGGCATCTCAAGAAGCCGTAAAAAAGCAAAACAAAAAGTTCTTGATGTTGCAAAAGAGTACTTTGCTAAGAACAACTTAAATCCAGAAGACTACTCCTTCTCTGTTGGTACTGGTATCGACTTTGATGAAGCAGAAGAATTACGTGACCAGTTTGAAGAAGTTCTTGGCATTAAGAATATTCCAATCAACCAAATCGGTGTTACGGTTGGTACACATACAGGCCCTCATCCTATTGGAATCGGTTTTATCAAGAAATATGATCGATAGATGAGCTTTGGATGAAATCAGGATTTCATTTATTGACATTCAAAAGGAGGTAGCGCACAGTGCGCTACCTCCTTTTTACATACTAGCTAGTTATATTTCTTTTCAACTTCCTGGATAAGCTTGACATTTGCCTTCTCAACATCGGAAAAGATTTGATCGTCGTCAAAGTCTTTTACTTCAATACAACCATTATACCAGTCACAGCCATTAAAATACTGCTGCAGATCTTTGCTTGTAAACTTCCTTCCGTGTCTTGCATATATCTCATTTCTAATAATCCGAAGCTCTTTGGCGCTATATATGGACAACTCATCCTTTGTCAGATATCTTATGTCACTGTCATATATATAAAATCCATTTACTTTCTCTACGCTCTTTTTATTTTGTATTTCCCCATTCAAGGCTTTCTCTCGCTCTTTAATCTTCTTTATATTTGCTTTCTCCACTTTAGAAAGGCTATCGTCATCAAAATCTTTTGGATTAATGGTACCGCGATACCAGGAACAGCCATCAAAGTACTGCTGTAAATCTTGACTTTCAAATCTCCTACCATGTCTCGCAAAAATCTCATTTCTAGCAATACGGAGCTGTTCTTCTGTCAAAGGTGACAATTCATCCGACGTAAGATATCTTATGTCGCTATCCCAGAAATAAAATTCACTATGATCTGACCATGCAGGTTGATTCTTGTCTTCGGGCTCTTCCGTAGTTGTGTTCTCCTTCTGCTTCTGCTTCAATACATCTAATGCCTTTTCATAGTATTCGTATGCATCTTTATACTTCTGTTCTGCTATCAGAACATCTGCCCGCTTTATGCTATTTTCAACCTGGAGTCGCTCATTTTCTTTTATATATTCGTTTTGGAGTTTTTCAATCTCCTCTTTCCACTTCTCGATCTCTTCATTATTATGATTAATAACATTATTCTTCACATCTTCCATTTGCTCTTCTAAAACATCAATAACATTTACATTCTTTTCTTCAATACATTCATTACAGCGGTCTATTACGTTATTATATTCTTCTTCAAACTGTCCTAGATCATATTGTGACTTGATTCCTTCAAATCCACTTAATCTTGTCTTAAACTGATCAATGCTTTTTGCCTGTGAATGTCCCAAATATAAAAAAATTCCCACACCTGCAGTAGCTAGTACTGCTACAATCACTGCGATTAGTATAATCCATTTCGCACCGGAAAAAGATTTCTTAGTCGGTGGGATCTGCTGCAAAGGTGACTGAGGTTGTGGCGCCATCTGAGGCTGTGGCATGCCTTGTGGTTGCGGAATCCCCTGATAATTTGGCATTCCTTGTAACGTTGCGTCTTGATAATTTGACTCTTCTTGGAGTTTTTGCCCTTCCATCGGTCCCGGTCCAGCCTGTATTTGTGGCGGCATTTCCTGTTGTATCTTCTCTGTTTTCTCTTGCATCTCGGCATTTGATCCAACATCCACTAAGCCATTTCCTTGAAGACTATGTCCACAATTACTGCAATACTCTAAAGAAGAATCATTTATTATAGCCCCACAAACCTTACAATACATATAGACCTCCTAAAAACATCGTCAACTTCATATTATGCACCAGCTTCTTATATGTTAACTTATTCCTTCAAAATAAGTATATTCGTTTATGTATCCTTATAACACTATGTTTCTTTCTCTTTAATCGGAATGTGC
>JAUNRX010000203.1 GCA_030539495.1 bacterium
TACCAATAGTATTATTATCAAAAGTGATAATAATATCAAAAGTGAGAACAATAAAAAGAAGTGAGGAAGATTCACTTATGAAAAAAGATATAACCAAAATCATAATGAATCCCATAAGACAAAGGATTTTACAATTTCTTATGATTAATACGACGGGAACAGCCGGAGAAATGAAAGCAGAGTTACATGATATTCCACCTGCCAGTCTTTATCGACATATCAAGGTATTAGCGGAGGCAGGATTACTAGAAGTAGTGGAAGAAAAGAAAATTCGTGGAACGATGGAAAAGACCTATGCACTGGTAAAGCAGCCAATGGGAGACGTAAATGAGCAGGATGTTGGAAACATTATTCAGACAGGGTTACTTTCGTTAATGTCCAGCTTCCAGAAATATTTTATGAAGGAAGGGAATGATCCGGTAAAAGATATGCTTAGTTTTAGTACATCCACATTAATGCTAAGCGATGAAGAGTATGTTCAGGTACTGATGAAAATTGGCGAGGTTCTAAATGGAGTCATTGCTAATCAGCCGGAGGAAGGCAGAAAGCCTAGAAGGTTTACTATTATTTCTTCTCCATGCGAGGAAGAAAATAAATAAGAAAACTAATAAAAATGGGAGGTATATGAGATGTTAAGTATTTCTAATTTAACAAAGACATATAAGGGAGGAAAACATGCCGTTGATAATTTAAGTCTGGAGATTAAGGCTGGCGATATCTATGGATTTATTGGACATAATGGTGCAGGTAAGACAACGACGATCAAGGCAGTAGTAGGAATTCATGATTTTGATCAGGGGGAAATCAGAATTGATGGTATTTCCGTAAAAGAAAACCCAATGAAGTGTAAGGAAATTACTGCGTATATTCCAGATAACCCAGAACTATATGAATATTTGACAGGAATACAATATCTTAATTTCCTAGCAGATATTTTTCAGGTACCAAAAGAAGTGCGTGAAGAAAGAATAAGCCGATATGCCAATCGTTTTGAGCTTACAAGTGCACTTGGCGATTTGATTTCCTCTTACTCCCATGGGATGAAGCAGAAGCTTGCAATTATTGGAGCATTTCTTCACAGTCCTAAATTATTAATTATGGATGAGCCATTTGTAGGACTTGATCCACAGGCATCCATTGTATTAAAGGAAATGATGCATGAACTGTGTAAGGAAGGCGGAGCAATCTTCTTCTCCACTCATGTACTTGATGTTGCAGAAAAGTTATGCAACAAGGTTGCTATTATTAAAGAGGGGAGACTAGTTGCTTCAGGCAAGACAGAAGATCTGGTAAAAGGCCAGTCCTTGGAAGATGTCTTTATGGAGGTGGTAAACCATGTTCAGACAAATTAAGATACTTACCAAGTTATCGTTGTGCAATCAGGGCAATTTTAATGTAATATTCCACTCCAAAGATAAATCGCAGCGAAACAAATATATTGGTCTGGCAGCTACCTATGCAGTGTTAATTCTTATGTTCTTGTTTTACTCAATCAGCTTAGCGATTGGGTTGGCAGTAGTGCATATGGAAGACTTAATTCCAGCATACGCATTTGCCTTGATCAGCATCATTATCTTTTTCTTTTCCATCTTTAAGGCAGGCAGCATTATTTTTGATTTGAAGTCTTATGAGCTTCAGATTGCATTGCCAGTATCACCCGCAGCAATTGTGATCAGCAGATTTTTATCAATGTACGTGATTGATCTGGTGCTTAGTTTAATTGCCACGTTACCAAGTTTGGTAGTTTATGCAGTAGTCGTAACACCCGGAGTATCGTTTTACTTTATGGGCATAATCGGGCTTCTATTGGTACCGTTATTGCCAATGACGGTTGCTTCTATTATTGGTGCAGTCATTTTTGCGATTAGTGCAAGAATGAAACATAAGAATTTAGTGACGGTTTTGTTAACTATCGTATTGGTGTTAGGGATCTTGCTGGGAGAAGCAGCGCTTGGAAATAATTCAACCATAATTACCCAACAAGGATTTACACAAATTTCAGATATGATTTCAAACCAGCTTAGGCAGATCTATCCTCCGGTAGCGTTTTACAGTGATGCTCTTGTAAAGGGTAGCGTGATTGACTTTCTTATCTTTACTTTGGGCTCCATCGGTATCTTTGGCTTATTCGTTATGGTTGTACAGCGTAGCTATGTATCTATTTGCAGTGCGCTTAAGGCAAGAAGCAGCCGTAGGGATTATAAGATGCAGTCATTAAAGACAGGAACGATGAGAAGTGCATTATTAAAAAAAGAAATGAAACGATATTTCGCATCCAGTATTTACGTATCAAATACAGTGATTGGATATGTATTGATGGTGGCAGGTGCCATAGCCATAGCAATCAAAGGTGCCGATGAAGTGGAACAATTACTTGAGATGCCAGGAGTGGTAAGCAAAGCATTACCTTTTGCATTAGCGATAATGGCATCCATCGTATCCACGACTTCCTGCTCGATTTCCTTGGAAGGCAGACAATGGTGGATTACAAAGAGCCTTCCAATAAGAACGAAGGATGTATTTGATAGCAAGATTTTATGGAACCTTGCAGTTGCAGGACCATTCTTTTTGATTACAGAACTTGTCTTATTATTTGGAATTAAGACAGATCTGTTGGGGCACTTGTGGCTCATCCTAATTCCGGCAATCTATATTGTATTTATGGCAGTTGCAGGGCTAACCATTAATCTTCAGTTTCCAAACTTTACTTGGGAAAATGAGACCGTAGCGGTAAAACAAAGTGCGGCAGTCTTAGTAACTTCAATTGTAGGAATTGCAAGTTGTGGTATCCCATTGGCCTTAGTATTTGTACTAGGGAAAGAAATGACAAATGTACTCATGGCAGTGGTATCCATCGTTATTATGGGAATTACACTTATTTTATATAAGAGAAATAATCGCCAAGATTTGCAAGAGATTGGATAAGAGATTGGAAATAGATAGAAAATAGAGGGGAAGATAACTATGAAATCAAAAAAGTCTAGGAAGTTATTTGCACTTCTAGTCATTGGTGTAGCAGCAATATTAGGTATTACAGGTTGGTTTGTACTCCCTGATCAGGTAGTGACTCAAATTGGATTTTCTGGAGAAGCATCCAATACTATGCCCAAGTTTATAGCATTAATCCTACCATTTCTTATTTCACTGGCATTAGCAGTACCTTATATGAATGCAGAGGAGGAAAACAAGAAGATATGGTTCTCCCTGCTGGGACCAATGCTATACGTGATAACGTTTATTGTGAATTTATAGTAAACCTAATGTGAGAGACAAGGAAAGAAACTGAAAAGACAGACAGATTTTCTAATTTTGAAGATCTGTCTGTCTTTTTCTTTGTACTTTAGTCCGAGGTAAGTGGAGGACTAACCTTTGTTACATTAAACAGTCCATTTAATACAAGCCAGTTCTGAGGAAAATACTTCATCAAATTCCAGTAGGCAACCCCACGGATGCCATAGTCAGGCACCAGCTTTAGTTTGGCATCGATGCTTTGTGCATTCTCAAACCACACTTCATGGTAGGAGCCGTCATCGGCCTGATAGTTATAATAAGGAGTCTGGGCAAGGGTATCAAATTGAATTGGCACATTATATCGGATTGCCTGATCAACAGCCTCTACATTTCCAAGAGACCTAGCCCTGGAAGTCCCCTTCACATAAGGAAGCGTCCAGTCATACGCATAATTTGGAACGCCCATATAAATCTTATCCGGTGAAATTTCCTGTACGGCATAGTCCATAACTTCCCGAACTTTATTTAATGGAGAGACTGCCATTGGTGGACCATATGTGTAGCCCCATTCATACGTCATGATCAGAGCGGTATTGGCAGCAGCACCAAGCTCTTGATATTTATGCCCCTCATAAAGGGTGCCTGGCTGATCAGAAGACGTCTTAGGAGCCAATGCCACCATTAGTTCGAAGCCTACAGCATTTAGCCTGGTCCTTATCTTTTCAACAAAGGCAACATAACGATCAGCATCTTCCGGATAAATAAATTCAAAATCGATATCCAGCCCGTAATATCCCTTTGCCTGCATATTGGAGATAATGTTGTTGATCAAGGTATCCTGGAGTGCTTCATTGGTAAGCAAGGTATTAGCAAGTGCATCACTAAAGGTTCCTTGCTGGCTTAGGGTAGAAATCAGCATGATTGGTGCCACGTTATATTCCCTTGCAGTGGCAATTACAGCGGCATCATCGATTGGAATTAATGCCCCTTCTGGAGTAAAGCCATAGGTAAATATGGTAATGGAAGTCAGGTAAGGCAGTGTCTTCGTTAATACTTCGGAATTAATAAATGGATAAGCATAGCCATTTACCGACATGGAACCGATTTTCTGATTGCCATAGTCAATAATGATGGACTGGCCGATCTGCAGCCCGGTGTTCAAAGAAAGAGATGGATTGTTCTGCAATAGGTTGATAACAGACTTCCCGTATTCTTCGGCAATAGATGCTAATGTATCTCCGGCTTGCACCGTGTAAGTGACCGTTGGGATTTGTACAACGATATTTTGTCCAAGCAGAAGGTTATCGGGATTGGTAATCTGGTTTTGCTCCGTCAGATAGGCCACAGAGACCCCATATGTATTGGCGATGGAAGTAAGGGTATCGCCTTCGGAAACAACATGTATGATCATAGAAAAGCTCCTTATTGGAAATGTCTATTTATATATATGAG
>JAUNRX010000204.1 GCA_030539495.1 bacterium
AAGCCCCAGTATCCTAAGATACTGGGGCTTTTAATTAATTATTTTACCATATATCCATAAATATGATTTTTCTGTTTTAAGAAACTGAGGCATTCAATGGCTGCAATAAATTCAGCAATCGGAATTGCGAGCCACACTCCGTTGATGCCAAGAAGCATTGGTAACACAAGCAGTGAAATGACAATGCATAGGAAGGTTCTTGTAAAGGAGATGATCGCAGAAGTCTTTCCATCCGATAATGCAGTAAACAAAGAGGAGGAGAAGATATTAAATCCGCTAAATAAATAAGTGATTGAGAAAATACGGAAGCCGGTCAGTGCAAGGGCATACGTATCACTATCTGGTGTCACAAAGAAGCGGACGATCAAATCTGCCAAGCAGAAAGATAAGGCTGCAATCAAAATAGAGGCACCAAGGATAAAGCGGGTACAGATTTTATATATGTTTTGCAGCTCTGTCTTATTCTTTGAGCCGTAGTTAAATCCGATAATCGGAGCTGCACCCATGGAAAATCCCATATACATGGAGTTAAATAGGAACTGTGCATAAAGGATGATGGTAATAGAGGCTACACCTGCTTCTCCTACAAGTCTCATCATGACAAGGTTGAATAACAAGGTTACCACTGCATTGGAAAGGTTAGTTACCATTTCCGAAGAGCCATTTAAGCAAGCCTGTCTTAGACTTTTAAAGTCAAGTGTAAAACGTACGAAGTGTAGATCACCTTTTACTAAATAGAAGTAAATCATGCCGGCGATAGCAGGAATTAACTGCCCAATCCCGGTTGCTAAAGCGGCGCCGGTAACTCCAAGTCCAAGAGGCCCCATAAATAAATAATCTAATACAGCATTGGTAATTCCACCGAGAACAGTAAGGATTAGCCCAAGGTGGGGCTTTCCGGCAGTTACAAGCAATGTTTGAAACAATGCCTGAAGCATGGTTGCAGGTGCAAATAATATGGTGGTTCTTAAATACTCCTTACAGTAAGGAAGCAACAGATCGCTGGCACCAAGCAGCTTACAGATTGGAGTCAGAAAAGCGATTGTAATTACAAGCAGAATGATGCTTGCTGCTAGTCCGGTAACGATAAAGAAGGAGAAGTTATCCTTTGATTCTTGTATCTTTCCTTCGCCTAATTTCTTAGAGATAACTGCATTTCCTCCGGATGCGATCATAACTGCGATGGCAAGTAAGATATTGATTACCGGATATACGATATTTGATGCAGATAATGCATTACTTCCTACGTATCTGGAGATAAAGATTCCATCTATAATCGTGTAAAATGATAAAAATGCCATCATAATAATGGAAGGCAGTGAAAATTTCAAAAATGAAATTGGTGTAAATTTTTGTGCAATGGATTGCGACATAAAGATCCTCCGTAAATTGGTTGAGTGTGTGTTTTAACTTTGCTATCATAAAGTATATGGTTACCATATAGTCAAGAAGAAAATATGGATTTTATTAGAAGAGTAGTATAAAAAGAGGAAGCTAGAATGAACAATGGAAAATACTTATCCACGGGTGAGTTTGCAAAGATGATGAATGTGACTAAGAATACGCTATTTCATTATGACCAGATGGGCTTATTTTCTCCGGAATTAAAGTTGGAAAATGATTACCGCTACTATTACATTTATCAAAGTGAAGAATTAGATGCCATTTTGCTGCTAAAGGAGCTTGGGATGTCGTTAACTGAAATCAAAGAGTATTTAAAGGAGAGGACGCCAGAACGAATGCAAGAGTTGCTTTTGGTACAGGAACAGCAGCTAGAAGAGAAGATCAAGAGCCTAAAGAGCAAGAAAAGCTGGATTAGGGAAAAGCGAAAGAAGATTGAGCAGTTAGATCAAGTCGACTTACATCTCATTCAAATCCAACATTTTAAGGAACGCTATTATATAAAAAGCTCCATTGATACCCCATCAGAAGTAGAGTATTCCTATCAGATCGGTGAGTTAATCCGCAAGTATAAAGAGAAAAAGGGAAAGATGGCATACGAGATTAGCTATCTTCAAAAGAGAGAAGCAATTGGAACTGGTGAATGTCTAAATTATATGGATGTTGCTTTGTTATTGTCAGAACGTCCGACAGGGATTGAATATCAGGTATTGGAGGAAGGCAATTTCGTAGTTGCATATCACAGTGGGCATTGGAATACGATTGGTGAGACGTACAAAAAAATGCAGGACTATATAAATACGGAAAATATTGAGGTAGAGGAGACATTCTTTGAAATCAGTCTATTAGATAAGCTGATGGTACAGGAAATTGAGGAATATGTAACGGAGATCTTTGTTCGTATCAAATAGAAAAGGCCGGGGAACGAAAGTGTTAAGTTTCCCAGCCTTGTTTTAATCTGGGCGATTGCATTACAATCCCCATAATGTTGTCCCTTTTATAAGTCCCAAAGAAGAGTCCCTATTTCTTCTTTTTAATTAAAATGCCGTTCTTTTGCATAAATACATTTAGCTCTGCACCAATAAATAAGATATACATACAGAAATAAACCCATAACATTAACAATACCATCGCAGTCAGGCTTCCGTAAGTGGAAGAGAACCCAGCAAGGTTATCGATGTAGAAGGAGTATCCAAATGAAAAGATCAGCCAGCCGGCAGCAGCAATCAATGCGCCAGGCAATTCATACAATATCTTAGTCTTTCTATCCGGAATGAACACAAACATAAGTAGAAAGAATAAGGTAAGCAGCGTAAGAGAGACCGCAGCACGGACGCTCATTACAAATAATGCAATATCGGATAATTCAGGAAAGTAATTGAAAAACAGAGTATAGATCTGATTACCAAATACTAAAATCATTAGCGTGATAATGATTAAAACTGTAAATACCAATGTATAAACTGTGGAAATTAGGCGAAGCTTTATATAGTTTCTTGTTTCCTTAATATGATAAACAGAATTTAGTCCACGAACCAATCCAAGAAATCCTTTTGATGCAGACCAAAGAGTCGTAATGGCAGTAATCGAAGTAACTGTAGTTGTAGCGTTGCTGCGAAGCTCCTTTACGATAAGAATAATCGTAGATTGAACGGCATCTGGAATCATGTCATAAAATCGTGCTAATAACATGGTGTCACCTAATGGAATATATTGAATTAAAGTCAATAAAAACATAATAAAAGGGAAAAAGGATAGAATCATAAAGAACGCGGCCTGTGCAGAGAACACAGCAACGTAGGCTTCATTCATATCCGTCATGATTTCTCGTACCATTTGGTAGAGACGTTTTATACTCATAGTAACCTCCAACGGTTATAAATCGAATTCTTGTACTTATATAAAAAGTATATGACTTAAAATCCGTAAGTATTATTTTTATCATTATTATGTATCAAAAGCAAGTATTTTACTTTAAAATAGAAAAAAAACACAGCTCGTCTTGACAGTCAACCAATTTGTGTTACAATGAATACTAATATAACTAAAAGCAAAGAAAGTGAGTATATTCAAGGCCTTAGGGACTTAGAATGTAGGGATTATTAATTTCTTTTCAGAGAGAGGAAGTCATTGGCTGGAAGCTTCTTTAAGTTCAATTATTAATTTACTTTCCCACTGGAGCTGCATATCTGAAGGATTTCATTTGGTAGGATATGACGTTAATGCACGTTACGCATATACTAAGAGCCTATTGTTTGGTAATAGGAATTAGGGTGGTACCGCGGGTATAGATATAACCGTCCCTTTATTGTCAGGGGCGTTTTTTTTATGCCTAAAATGCAATTGTTTATGCATAAAGCCCTTGTAAGATAGATTAGAATCCAAATTCGAAAGGAGAATCCCCATGAAAGAAAAGTTACAGAAAATCATGGATGATGCGTTAGCACAAATTAATGCATCAGAACAAATGGACAAGTTAAATGAAATTAAGGTATCTTTTTTAGGTAAAAAAGGAGAATTAACTTCTGTCCTTAAATCAATGAAAGACGTTGCACCAGAGGATCGTCCAATGGTAGGTCAATTAGTAAATGACGCAAGAAATGCAATCGAAGCAAAGCTTGATGAAAAGAAAGCAAAATTCGAAAAAGCAATCTTAGAAGCTCGTCTTCAAAATGAAACAATCGACGTTACTCTACCAGCACAAAAACCAATGGTAGGTCACCGTCATCCAAATACAACAGTATTAGAAGAAGTAGAAAGAATCTTCGTTGGTATGGGATACGAAGTAGTGGAAGGTCCAGAAGTAGAGTACGATTACTACAACTTCGAAGCGCTTAACATTCCTGCAAACCATCCAGCAAAAGATGAGCAAGATACATTCTATGTAAATTCCAACATCTTATTACGTACTCAAACATCCGGTGTACAGGTTCATGAAATGGAAAAAGGAAAACTTCCTATCCGTATGATCGCTCCAGGTAGTGTATTCCGTTCTGATGAAGTAGATGCAACACATAGCCCATCTTTCCACCAGATCGAAGGTTTAGTAATCGATAAAAATATTACATTTGCAGATTTAAAAGGAACATTACAAGAGTTTGCTGCTGAATTATTCGGAC
>JAUNRX010000053.1 GCA_030539495.1 bacterium
AAGTAAAAAAAGTAATCGGTGTTGTAAGCGGTAAAGGTGGAGTTGGTAAATCACTTACAACATCCTATTTATCGGTGCTTATGAACCGTAAAGGATATAAAACTGCAATTTTAGATGCAGATATTACAGGACCAAGTATTCCTAAGTCATTTGGCATCCATGGTAAGGCACAAGGTAATGATCTTGGTATCTTCCCAAGAGTTTCAGAGCAAGGTGTTAAAGTGATGTCTGTTAACTTATTATTAGACTCAGAAGAAGTACCAGTTGTATGGAGAGGCCCTGTAATTGCAGGTACTGTAAAACAGTTTTGGACAGATGTGTTATGGGAAGATGTAGACTATATGTTCGTGGACATGCCTCCAGGAACAGGTGATGTACCATTAACAGTATTCCAAAGCCTTCCTGTAGACGGTATTATTATCGTAACAAGTCCTCAAGAGCTTGTTTCTATGATCGTTGGTAAGGCAGTAAATATGGCCAAAGCAATGAATATACCAATCTTAGGATTAGTAGAAAACTATAGTTATATCGAATGTGGTAGCTGTGGAGAACGCATCAGTGTATTTGGAGAAAGCCATGTACACGAGGTTGCTGAGAAATACAATCTAAAAGTATTAAATCAAGTTCCGATCGACCCTAAAGTTGCAGCTGCTGTTGATAAAGGATTAGTAGAAGAGTTAGAGGTAAATTATCTTGACGATACTGCTAATTATATTGAACAGACATGTGCGGTAGAAAAAGACCAAGAGGATGCTCCTGGTACAGAAAGAATTGCGGTTATCATAACAGATAATAGTGAAATCGACAGTCATTTTGCAAAGTCTAAGAAGATTAAAATGTATACATTAGCATCAGGAAGCCTTGTGAAATCTGAAATCTATGAACACAATCAAGAGAGTGCAGATGGTATTGTAAGTTTCTTATTAATGAAAAAGGCAAATACAGTAATTTGTGGCGGTGTTGCTCAGACAGCATTAGAACAGTTAATGGGGAATCAGGTAATGGTGTATCCGGGCTGTACAGGTGATGCAGATGTAATGGTAGCAACTTACCTTGATAATGGATTATGTTCACAAGAATAATATACTTGCGATGTTCGAAAAAATTGTTTTAATTTTAGTGCAAATCATGTATAATACAGATGGATATAGATATTAAAAGTAAACCAAAAGGTTCTTTTGATAATTATACGTATAACTTAGGTATTATGTGAAAGTAGTATTTTAAGTTATAAAAAAGAGGATAAAATGGAGGTCGTACTATGTTAGTATCAGCAAAGGAAATGCTTACAAAAGCAAAAGCAGGTCATTATGCAGTAGGTCAGTTCAATATTAACAACTTAGAATGGACTAAAGCGGTTTTATTAACTGCACAAGAACTTAATTCACCAGTAATTCTTGGTGTATCTGAGGGTGCAGGTAAATACATGTGTGGTTATAAGACAGTTGTAGGTATGGTAAATGGGATGCTTGAAGAACTTAACATCACAGTACCAGTAGCTCTTCACTTAGATCACGGTAGTTACGAAGGCGCTAAGAAATGCATTGAAGCAGGTTTCTCTTCAGTAATGTTTGATGGTTCTCACTACCCAATCGAAGAAAATATTGAAAAAACAAAAGAATTAGTTTCTATTTGTAACGAAAAAGGTCTTTCTATTGAAGCTGAAGTAGGTTCTATCGGTGGAGAAGAAGATGGCGTTATCGGTAAAGGTGAATGTGCAGATCCTAACGAATGTAAACAAATTGCTGACCTTGGTGTAACAATGCTTGCAGCTGGTATTGGTAACATTCATGGTAAATATCCAGCTAACTGGGAAGGTTTAAGCTTCGAAACATTAGATGCAGTACAACAAAAGACAGGAGATATGCCTTTAGTTCTTCATGGTGGTACTGGAATCCCTGAAGATATGATTAAGCAAGCAATCTCTTTAGGTGTTGCAAAAATTAATGTTAATACAGAATGTCAATTATCTTTTGCGGCAGCAACAAGAAAGTATGTTGAAGCTGGTAAGGACCTTGAAGGTAAAGGTTTCGACCCACGTAAATTATTAGCTCCTGGTTTTGAAGCAATCAAAGCTACAGTAAAAGAGAAAATGGAACTTTTCGGTTCTGTTAATAAAGCTAACTAATTTATTTGATATAAATAAAGACCGCAGTGTTTTCAAACGAAAAACTGCGGTTTTTTTAATTATGCGAACAACAAGTCAAAATGATGGTTTTTATCTAAAAACGTAGTATATTATAAGAATAATGGATATTATTATTCTTAAGAAACTATACAGAGAATTCAGGTTGAATTTAGGGAAGATTAGTTTTATAATTGATGTAATGGTTTGACATAATTTTGAAATAACGATTAAACAGATTACCAAGGAATAAAGGCTTACAGGGTACCTCCACTAATAATTTGAGGTATATGAACATATTAAGAAAAGAAAAATGTTGAGGTTGTATTTCGACTGATACAGCAGGAAAGAAGGAATAAGGGATCATGACGTATTTAGAAAAGTATGATTTATGGGCAAATGATAAAGCATTTGACGAAGCAACTCATAATGAGTTAAAAGCAATTGCAAATGATGATAAAGAGATTAAAGATCGTTTCTTTAAGGATTTAGAATTTGGTACTGGTGGTTTACGTGGTGTAATTGGTGCAGGTACTAACCGTATGAATATTTACACTGTTGGTAAAGCAACTCAAGGTCTTGCTAATTACATTATTAAGCAAGGCGGTCAAGACAAAGGCGTAGCAATTGCTTTTGACTCAAGAAGAATGTCAACTGAGTTCGCTACAGCTGCTGCATTATGTTTAAATGCAAATGGAATTAAAGCATATATCTTTGATTCATTAAGACCAACACCAGTATTATCCTATACCGTTAGAAAACTTGGATGTATTGCAGGTATTGTAGTAACAGCTAGTCATAACCCACCAGAATACAATGGTTACAAAGTATATTGGGAAGACGGCGCTCAGGTTACAGCTCCTAAAGATGTTGAAATCATTGGCGAAGTAAATGCAATTACAGATTATACTTCTATTAAGACAATGGACAAAGAAGAAGCTACAAAAGCTGGCTTATTCAATGTAGTTGGAAAAGAAATTGATGATTCTTATATTGAAGAACTTAAAAAATTAGTAATCAATCCAATTTCCGAAGAAGGAAAAAAACTTAAAATCGTTTATACACCATTACATGGTACTGGTAACCTTCCTGTTCGTAGAATCTTAAAAGAAATCGGATTTGAAAATGTATATGTGGTAAAAGAACAAGAGTTACCAGATGGAGAATTCCCAACAGTTTCATATCCTAATCCTGAGGATCCTAAAGTATTCGTATTAGCTAAGAAATTAGCTGATGAAGTTGGTGCTGATGTTATCTTAGCAACAGATCCAGATGCTGACCGTTTAGGTGTATGCATTCGTGATAATAATAATGAATGGCAGTTATTAACTGGTAATATGTCAGGAGCAATCATTGCAGAATATGAATTCTCTCAAAAGGCTGCTCATAATGAGTTACCAGCAAATGCAGCCTTAATCAAGACAATCGTAACTGGCAATATGTCAGATCAAATTGCGAAGAAATACAATGCTCGTTTAATCGAAGTATTAACAGGATTTAAGTTCATCGGTGAACAAATCAAATTATTCGAAGAAACAAAATGCAATGAATATGTATTTGGTTACGAAGAAAGTTATGGCTGTTTAGTAGGAACTCATGCAAGAGATAAAGATGCATGTGTTGCTGTTATGGCATTCTGTGAAGCAGCTGCTTATTATAAATCTAAGGGTATTACTTTAGCTGATCAAGTAAACAATATGTATGAAACATACGGTTACTACAGAGAAGGCTTAAAGGCAATCACTCTTAAAGGTATCGAAGGTATGGAAAAAATTAAGAGCATTATGGAGGGCTACCGTAAAGATGTACCAACATCAATGGGTGGTTACCAAGTTCTTAAATTCAGAGATTACCAAGCAGATACAATTACTGACTTAGCTACAAAAGAAGTGACTAAGACAGGATTACCAAAATCAAACGTTCTTTACTTTGAACTTAACGATGATGCATGGTGTGCAATTCGTCCTTCAGGTACAGAGCCTAAGATTAAATTCTACTTTGGTGTTAAGGGTACTTCAGCAGAAGATGCACAAGAAAAACTTGATGCATTAACAAATGATCCAGTATTCGACGCTGAATAGTTAATAAAAAAAGAGTCTAGATAATTGATATCTAGGCTCTTTTTTTATTATATATGTAGATATTCTTACTCAGATTTCTTAAGGCTGGCTTTTAATGCGGTAAGTTCATCATCTATATCGGAATTACTAATATCATATTTTGTAGTTAGATCAGAAATATCATCAGAGTTCTTATTTAGTTCAGACATTGCATTTGCTTTGTCTAATGCCTTATTAGCCTTCTCTTCCATTCGTTCAAAGGCAGTAATGGAATTAGCAGCGCCATTAAGGGAAGAACCCATATTGTTAATGCGTTCCTGAGTCCTAGCAACGGCTAGTTTTCCTTTAATCATATCTTTACGTGCATCTAATTCATTGATGTCTTTTACAAGCTTGTCATGCATCTCGCGCATTTTAAGCGCATTTGCATGGGCTAAATCATAGGCTTGTTGTAATCCTTCTTTCTTATTTGTAAGAGACTGCTTCTTCTCTAGAAATTTACGAGCATCATCGTCGTTATTTGCTTCCAATGCTTTGACAGCATACTTCTGCATTTTCTCTATTTCTTGTTCGCATTCATTTAAGGTGCGTTTTGCACGTTGTTCCTCTGCCATAATGGATGCTGTCTCAGATTTCACTTTCGCAAGATCGCTATTTAGATTACGTAATACCTGATCAATCATTTTTTCTGGATCTTCGGCCTTGTCTAGCAGCGCATTAATATTACTTGACATAATGTCTTTAAAGCGTGTTAATATTCCCATAAACTATACCTCCATAGTTCTGTTATATAAATCAAATTCGTTATAGTTAAGTATAAGTAAAAATATGTAAATTTTCAAGATGAAGGAAGGTTAATTTACTGCAATTGTCATTATTACGAGGGGATTTGTGTAGAATACCCATCATATAAAAAATGGACGATTTTCACAAAAGTTTTTTTGTAAATAGTTACATTGACATAATATTGCTACTGGGTTATGTTTAGTATACATATTGGTGAAATTATATTGAAAAACAGTAATTAGCATAGATAGACGCGAAGGAAGGAGAGTATCCGTGAAGAAGGTTACAATTCAAGAAGTAGCAAGAGAACTGAATTTATCTAGAAATACAGTAGCCAAGGCACTTAATAATAGTCCATCGGTTGCTTATGAAACTCGTTATGTGGTAATTAAGAAGGCATATGAGATGGGATATTCTAAATTATTGCCTGTGGTCTTAAGTGAGTTTAAAATTAAAGACCGTCTGAATGATACAAAGACCATTGTTGTTCTGGCAAGACGGGAACTATCAACATTTTGGAATCGTATCATTATGGGAATTAGTGATGAGTTAAATAAGAAAAATTGTTCCTTACAGTTTAATTTTATATGTTTAGAAGACGAGGAAGCGCTGGTATTGCCAGGAGATTTTAATAATCAATGTGATGGTGTTATTGTGTTAAGCGTATTTAAGAAGGAATATGTACATAAGATTATAGAGCAGGATGTACCAATGGTGTTCTTAGATGCGTCTGTGAATACAGGGGAGACCGGCAAGTATGGAGATATCATCTTATTTGAGGGGATCAATAGCATTGCTCAGATTACAAGTCATATGATAGCACAAGGTGCAAAACGAATTGGATTTATTGGCGATATTACATATTGTAGGACAATCTATGAAAGGTATAAAGGATACTTACAAGCTATGTCAGAAGCAGACTTGAAAGTAGATCCGCAGATTTGTATGACGGAGTTTACCAACCGTCACTATTATATATATGAAGAAATAGAGAAAGCAATGAATGCATTGCCATATATGCCAGAAGGTATTGTCTGTGCCAATGATGATATTGCAAAAGATGTAATGACATATTTAAGAGAAAAAGGAATTAGTATTCCGAAAGAAGTGCTAGTATCCGGATTTGATAATAAGGATGAGACTGCATTCTTAACGCCTTCTTTAACAACTGCATACATTAGTAATCAACGGATGGGAAGACGATTGGTACAGCAGCTTATGTGGAGAATTGATAATCCAGAAATGCCTTATGAAACGATTACTGTGAATACAGAGGTACTTTACCGGGAATCAACAATAAGGAACAAATAGTAGTATACATACTTTGAAATTTGCCAATCATAACAGGTGTAATACTTGACATATTCTAAAGTCCCTATATAATGAGACTATTGATATATTTTCGAAGAAGATGTCGCATAAGCGACAGGATTAATTACGTAGAAAGAGAGAAGTTAGTATGTGGATAGCAGACGGTTGGAAAGACTATGAAGTAATAGATTGCTCAACAGGCGAAAAATTAGAACGTTGGGGGAATTATCTCCTTGTTCGTCCAGACCCACAGGTAATTTGGGATACACCAAAGACAGAAAAGGGATGGAGAAAGAAGAACGGCCATTACCATAGAAGTAGTAAAGGCGGCGGAGAATGGGAGTTCTTTGATTTACCAAAGTCTTGGACAATCAATTATAAGGATCTTACATTTAATCTTCAACCATTTAGTTTTAAGCACACAGGATTATTCCCTGAGCAAGCAACAAACTGGGATTGGTTTGGAAACAAGATTAGAAAAGCAAATCGTCCAATTAAAGTATTAAACCTATTTGCGTATACTGGTGGAGCGACATTAGCAGCTGCAGCTGCTGGAGCTAACGTTACTCACGTAGATGCATCTAAAGGTATGGTAACATGGGCAAAAGAAAATGCACAGTCTTCAGGTCTTGAAGATGCACCAATTCGTTGGATTGTTGATGATTGTGTGAAATTCGTACAAAGAGAAATCCGTAGAGGAAATAAATATGATGGTATCATTATGGATCCACCTTCTTACGGAAGAGGACCAAAGGGTGAAATTTGGAAGATCGAAGAGAACATTTATGAGTTCGTAAAACTTTGCGCAGAGTTATTATCTGATGAACCATTATTCTATCTTATCAATTCTTACACAACAGGCTTACAGCCAGCAGTATTATCTTATATGTTAAACACTGCAGTAGTGAAAGAACATGGTGGTAGCGTTACAGCTGAAGAGATTGGATTAAGAGTTTCAAGTAACGGATTAGTACTTCCTTGTGGAGCATCTGGACGTTGGGAACGATAGAAAAAAGAACGAGTTTCTTCTATATATAATAGTGTTAAAAAAGAAAGCTATTAAGTTCATGATTAGATTGAGCTTAATAGCTTTTTTTAAGGATATGATAACTCGCTTCTATTATATATAGTATATATAGTAACAGAAGAGTAATTGCATATGGAGCGATAAGCAATTGAAGAATACAGAACGGTTACAAAACTAGGCCTAATATGACATGTAATAAAATAAAATCGTAAAAAATGTATAATCTATACATATTTAGATTAAACTATACGAAGTTCCATAAATGTGCTAATGCTTTTGTTGCTGCTATCTGTTATGATGTATTTAATGCAAAGGAAATGAAGAAATTACTTTTGCAAAAAATATAGAAATACAAATTTTTTGAGAAAAAATGCATGAAAAAAAATACTTGCATTTAAAAATGTATTGATGTATAATTACAACTGTTGTGACATTGATAGCGTAGAAGCGTGAGGTTGCCACTTGCGAGTGGGTTTTCCGTGGAGCGAATGTCAAGTTAGTAAACTGGCGACAAGTCACTGTACAAATAATTTAAGATTCTGCATATCTATGTGTAGAGCTCGTGTGAGGTCTTTTTCATTTTAAAGTACCTATGATACACACGGTTGAGTGTACAGTCACCGCTTGTCGTACTGCAATTAAGTGCGAAAAGGAGGCGACTTTTTTTATGGCAAGTCAAGTAATGAGAATTACACTTAAAGCTTATGATCACCAATTAATCGATCAATCAGCTGGAAAAATCATTGAAACAGTTAAGAAAACAGGTTCTAAGGTGAGCGGTCCAGTACCACTTCCTACTAAGAAAGAAGTTGTAACAATCTTAAGAGCTGTTCATAAGTACAAAGATTCCAGAGAACAATTCGAACAAAGAACTCATAAGAGATTAATCGATATCATCATGCCAACACAAAAAACAGTTGATGCATTATCTAGATTAGAAATGCCTGCTGGTGTTTACATCGATATCAAAATGAAATAAGCATTAAGAAAACAAACAAGTAGTAATCCTTTAGGGTTTATATATAGAAGATGACCAAACTTGTGGTCATGCACTTTTATTTAAGCCATCTAGGATGATCACACCGCTGTTAGCGGGAACGCTGATAAGTGCGATCCGCTGTAGATTTTATAGGAGGTGCAAAAGCATGAAAAAAGCTATTTTAGCTACTAAAGTCGGAATGACTCAAATCTTCAATGAAGACGGAGTTTTAACTCCAGTAACTGTTCTTCAAGCTACTCCATCTGTTGTTACTCAAATTAAAACAGTTGAAAACGATGGTTATGAAGCAGTTCAAGTTGGTTACGGGGACATCAGAGAAGTTCTTGTAAACAAACCAAGAAAAGGACACTTTGCAAAAGCAGGTGTGTCTAATAAGAGATATCTTAAAGAATTCAAGTTTGAAAACGCTGCTGAATACACAGTAGGACAAGAAATCAAAGTTGACATCTTCGAAGCAGGTGACAAAATTGATGCTACTGCAAAATCAAAAGGTAAAGGTTTCCAAGGTGCGATTAAGAGACATAATCAATCCAGAGGACCTATGACTCATGGTTCTAAATTCCACAGACATGCAGGTTCTAACGGTTCCGCAACTGATCCAGGTAAAGTATTCAAAGGTAAGAAAATGCCAGGTCAAATGGGTGCTGTAAAAGTAACTATTCAAAATCTTGAAATTGTTCGTGTAGACTTAGAAAACAACTTAATCTTAGTTAAAGGTGCTGTACCAGGACCTAAGAAATCTGTTGTTGTATTAAAAGAGTCAGTTAAAGCAAACTAGAGCTTTAAGAAAGGAGGAATTCACAGATGGCAAACGTATCTGTTTACAATATGGAAGGCAAAGAAGTTGGTTCTATCGAACTTAACGATTCTATCTTTGCTGTAGAAGTAAATGAACATTTAGTTCACATGGCAGTTGTAGCTCAACTTGCTAACAAACGTCAAGGAACACAAAGCGCTAAGACACGTTCTGAAGTTTCTGGTGGCGGAAGAAAGCCTTGGAGACAAAAAGGAACTGGTCATGCAAGACAAGGTTCTACAAGATCTCCACAATGGACTGGCGGTGGTGTAGTATTCGCTCCAAAGCCAAGAGATTATTCTTTCAAAATGAATAGAAAAGAAAAAGCACTTGCAATCAAGTCTGCTTTAACTTCTAGAGTTAACGAAAAGAAAATCTTCGTTCTTGATGAATTAAACTTTGATGAAATCAAAACTAAGAAAATGGTAAACGTTCTTAACGGCTTAAATGTTAACAAAGCATTAGTTGTTTTAGGAGAAAAGAACGAAAACGTTCAAGCATCCGCTAAAAACATCCCAACTGTAAGAACTGCTTTATCTAGTACAATCAGCGTTTATGATATCTTAAAATATGATACTTTAGTAATCACTAAAGAAGCTGTTGCAAAAATTGAGGAGGTGTACGCATAATGGCTAACATTAAATACTATGATGTAATCTTAAAACCAATCGTTACTGAAAAAAGTATGGCTGCTATGGCAGAAAAAAAGTACACTTTTTCCGTTCATACAGAAGCTACTAAAGGCCAAATTAAAGAAGCAGTAGAAAAAATGTTCGAAGGAACAAAAGTTGCTAGAGTTAACACAATGAACTTAGATGGTAAATCTAAACGTCGTGGTGCTACTACTGGTAAAACTGCTAAAACTAAAAAGGCTATCGTTACTTTAACAGCTGATAGTTCTGATATCGAAATTTTCGAAGGACTATAAGAAACGGTAACAAATCACTTTATGGTTGTTTATAACCGATAAGAATAAATTTTTATATGTCGTAAGACATGAAAGGAGTTTTAAAATGGGAATTAAAAAGTTTAACCCATATACACCTTCCAGAAGACATATGACAAGCTCTGATTTCGCAGAAATCACTACAAGCACACCAGAGAAAAGTCTTGTAGTTTCCTTTGGTGGAAAAACAGCTGGTCGTAATAATCAAGGTAAAATCACAGTTAGACACCACGGTGGCGGTGCTAAAAGAAAATATAGAATCATCGACTTCAAGAGAAATAAGAAAGATGGTATTCCAGCAGTTGTTAAAACTATCGAATACGATCCAAACAGAACAGCTAATATCGCTTTAATCTGCTACGCAGATGGTGAAAAAGCTTACATCTTAGCTCCTCTTGGATTAAAAGTTGGTCAAACAGTAATGTCTGGTGAAACAGCTGAATTTGAAGTAGGTAACTGCTTACCATTAGCTAACATCCCAGTTGGTACACAAGTACACAACATCGAATTATACCCTGGTAAAGGTGGACAGTTAGTTCGTTCCGCTGGTAACAGTGCTCAGTTAATGGCTAAAGAAGGTAAATTCGCTACATTACGTTTACCATCAGGTGAAATGAGAATGGTTCCAATCATCTGCCGTGCAACAATCGGTGCTGTTGGTAACCCAGATCACGGCTTAATCAACATCGGTAAAGCTGGTCGTAAACGTCATATGGGTATCCGCCCAACTGTTCGTGGTTCTGTAATGAACCCTAATGACCATCCACACGGTGGTGGTGAAGGTAAGACTGGTATCGGTCGTTCAGGCCCATGTACTCCTTGGGGTAAACCAGCACTTGGCTTAAAGACAAGAAAGAAAAACAAAAAGTCTAATAAGTTAATCGTTCGTAGAAGAGACGGTAAAGCTATTAAATAAGGAGGGTTAAACCTATGGCACGTTCATTGAAAAAAGGACCATTCGCTGACCAAAGCTTACTTAAAAAAGTAGACGCTCAAAACGCAGCGGGTGACAAAACAGTGATCAAAACTTGGTCACGTCGTTCTACTATTTTCCCTTCATTCGTTGGACACACAATCGCTGTTCATGATGGAAGAAAACATGTACCTGTATATGTAACTGAAGATATGGTTGGCCACAAACTTGGCGAATTCGTAGCTACAAGAACTTACAGAGGACATGGTAAGGACGAAAAGAAATCTAGAAGATAATTATTATTACTAGAATATAGATCGTAATTTAAATAAACAAGGTATTTCGAAAGGAGGTTGCATCCATGGCTAAAGGACATAGATCCCAGATAAAAAGAGAAAGAAACGAAAATCAAAGAGAAACTAGACCTACTGCTAAGTTATCTTACGCAAGAGTTTCAGTTCAAAAAGCTTGTTTCGTTTTAGATGCAATTCGTGGCAAGGATGTACAATCAGCACTTGGTATTTTAGCATATAATCCAAGATATGCTTCAAGTCTTATTGAAAAAGTATTAAAATCAGCAATCGCAAATGCTGAAAATAATAACGGTATGAATCCTGAAAATCTTTATGTTGCAGCTTGTTATGCTAACAAAGGACCAACAATGAAGAGAATTAAACCAAGAGCACAAGGTAGAGCTTACAGAATCGAAAAGAGAATGAGTCATATCACAATCGTGCTTGATGAAAGATAAGGAGGGCAAACATGGGACAAAAAGTTAATCCTCATGGTTTGAGAGTCGGAGTTATTAAAGACTGGGACTCTAGATGGTATGCGGAAGCTGATTTTGCTGATAACTTAGTTGAAGATCACAAAATTAGAACTTTCCTAAAAGATAGACTTTACAGCGCTCAAGTTTCTAAAATTGAAATTGAGAGAGCTTCTGATAGAATTAAAGTAATCATCTTCACTGGTAAACCAGGTGTTGTTATCGGTAAAGGTGGTTCTGAAATTGAAAAATTAAAAGCAGAATTAGTTAAATTCACTTCTGGTAAAAAATTAATGGTAGACATTAAAGAAGTAAAAAGACCAGATATGAATGCTCAATTAGTTGCTGAGAACATTGCTGCACAACTTGAAAATCGTGTTTCTTTCAGAAGAGCGATGAAATCTTGTATGCAAAGAACAATGAGATCTGGAGCTAAAGGTATTAAAACTGCTGTTTCCGGTCGTTTAGGCGGAGCAGATATGGCTCGTACAGAGTTCTATAGCGAAGGTACAATTCCACTACAAACATTACGTGCTGATATCGACTACGGTTTTGCTGAAGCTGATACAACTTACGGTAAAATGGGTATCAAAGTGTGGATTTACCACGGAGAAGTTCTTCCAACTAAAGCTAATAAGGAAGGGAGCGCAAAATAATGTTAATGCCAAAAAGAGTTAAACGTCGTAAACAATTCCGTGGCTCCATGGCCGGAAAAGCTTTACGCGGTAATAAAATTACAAACGGTGAATTTGGTATCGTGGCTTTAGAGCCAGCGTGGATCAGATCTAATCAAATCGAAGCTGCACGTATTGCTATGACTCGTTATATCAAACGTGGTGGTAAGGTTTGGATCAAAATCTTCCCAGATAAACCAGTAACTGCAAAACCAGCAGAAACTCGTATGGGTTCCGGTAAAGGTTCTTTAGAATACTGGGTAGCTGTAGTAAAACCAGGTCGTGTTATGTTTGAAATCTCAGGTGTTGCTGAAGAAACTGCTAGAGAAGCATTACGTCTTGCTACTCACAAGTTACCAGTAAAATGTAAAGTAGTTTCTCGCGCAGATTTAGAAGGCGGTGACAACAGTGAAAATTAGAGAATATGTTAAAGATTTAAATACTAAATCAATCGACGAATTAAACGTAGAATTAGTAGCTGCTAAAAAGGAACTTTTTAATTTAAGATTCCAAAACGCAACAAACCAATTAGATAATACAAGCAGAATCAAAGAAGTTAGAAAAAACATTGCTAGAATTCAAACTGTAATTTCAGCAAAAGCTAACGCGTAAATTATCCTAGAAAGGAGGAATTGTTGTGGAAAGAAATTTAAGAAAAACTCGTATCGGTAAAGTAGTTAGTGATAAAATGGACAAAACAATTACAGTTGCTGTAGTTGATAATGTTAAACATCCTCTTTACAACAAAATCGTTAAAAGAACTTACAAATTAAAAGCTCATGACGAAAACAACGATTGTAAAATCGGTGATAGAGTAAAAGTAATGGAAACAAGACCTTTATCTAAGGATAAGAGATGGAGACTTGTAGAAGTTATCGAACGTGCTAAATAGAATTATAAATGCAGGATAGTGAAGAGTGAAATATAAAGCATTTTTATGCAATATAGCTCATCTCTTTCACGAGTATTGCTGAAAGGAGTAGTATTATGATCCAACAAGAATCAAGACTTAAAGTTGCCGATAATACTGGTGCTAAAGAATTACTTTGTATCAGAGTATTAGGCGGATCAACAAGAAGATATGCAAACATCGGTGATGTCTTCGTTGCTACAGTTAAAGATGCAACACCAGGCGGAGTTGTTAAAAAAGGTGACGTAGTTAAAGCTGTAGTTGTTCGTTCTGTTAAAGGAGCTCGTCGTAAAGACGGTTCTTATATCAAGTTCGATGAAAATGCTGCTGTTATCATCAAAGATGACAAAAATCCAAAAGGAACTCGTATCTTTGGACCAGTAGCTAGAGAATTAAGAGAGAAACAATTTATGAAAATCGTTTCCCTAGCACCAGAAGTGTTATAAGGAGGTGTCAACAAGTGGCAACTAGTAAAATTAAAAAAGGTGATACTGTTAAAGTAATCACTGGTAAAGATAAAAACAAAGAAGGCAAAGTTCTTTCTGTAAAAAATAGTAAAGTACTAGTAGAAGGCGTTAACACTGTAACAAAACACGCAAAACCATCTCAAAGCAATCCTCAAGGTGGAATCGTTCATCAAGAAGCTGCTATCGACGTATCTAACGTAATGTTAGTTGTAGACGGTAAAGCTACAAGAGTAGGATTTGAAGTTAAAGACGGTAAAAAAGTTCGTGTTGCAAAAGCTACTGGAAAAGCTATTGATTAATTAAAGAAAGGAGGTCCTATCGTTGACTAGATTAAAAGAAACTTATAAAAATGAAATTATGGACGGAATGACTAAGAAGTTCGGTTACAAGAACGTTATGGAAATTCCTAAATTAGATAAAATCGTAATTAACATGGGCGTTGGCGAAGCTAAAGATAACGCTAAAGCTTTAGAAACAGCAATCAAAGATCTTGAAATCATCGCTGGTCAAAAAGTTGTTTCTACTAAAGCTAAAAAATCTATCGCTAACTTCAAATTAAGAGAAGGTATGCCTATCGGATGTAAAGTTACTTTAAGAGGCGAAAAGATGTATGAATTTGCTGATCGTCTTATCAACTTAGCTTTACCTCGTGTACGTGACTTTAGAGGTGTAAACCCTAACGCATTTGATGGTAGAGGAAACTACGCTTTAGGTATTAAAGAGCAACTTATTTTCCCAGAAATCGAATATGATAAAGTTGATAAAGTTAGAGGTATGGACATTATTTTCGTAACAACAGCGAAAACTGATGAAGAAGCTCGTGAATTATTAACACAATTCGGTATGCCATTCAAAAAATAGTTAGGAGGGAATTTCATGGCTAAAACGTCAATGAAGATTAAGCAACAACGTCCAGCAAAATTCTCTACCAGAGAATATAATCGTTGTAGAATTTGTGGTCGTCCACATGCTTATTTAAGAAAATACGGAATCTGCAGAATCTGCTTCCGTGAATTAGCTTACAAAGGTCAAATTCCAGGTGTTAAAAAAGCAAGCTGGTAAGATAAAGGAAGGAGGCAAACTCAAATGACAATGACAACTGATCCAATTGCAGATATGCTTACAAGAATTCGTAATGCTAACACTGCTAAACATGATACAGTAGATGTACCTGCTTCTAAAATGAAGGTTGCAATCGCTGACATTCTTGTAAAAGAAGGTTACATCAAAAAATATGATATCGAAGAAATCGGTGGATTCAAAACTATCCGTATCGCATTAAAATACGGTAAAGATAAAAATGAAAAAATTATCACTGGTCTTAAGAGAATTTCTAAACCAGGTCTTCGTGTATACGCTAACTCAGCTGATCTTCCTAAAGTATTAGGTGGTTTAGGTATCGCAATTATCTCTACAAACAAAGGTGTTATCACTGATAAAGAAGCTAGAAAAGCTAACGTTGGTGGCGAAGTATTAGCATTCGTTTGGTAAGATAAAAAAGTGAAGAAATTTGGTAACTAGAGTATCTAGTTATTCAAGTAAAAAAATGTTACAATATAATAGAATCGTGTAGAAAGAGTGAGATTTCACTCGGTGGAAACATTCACTCTTTACTCTTCACTTTTCGTAATAAATTAGGAGGTGCCGGCATGTCACGTATAGGAAGAATGCCTATCGCTGTACCAGCAGGAGTTACTGTTGATATTGCAGAAAATAATCAAGTGACTGTAAAAGGACCAAAGGGCGAACTTGTAAGAGTTTTACCTGCGGAAATGAACATCGCTAAAGAAGGCGAAACAGTTGTAGTTACTAGACCAAACGATTTAAAGAAAATGAAATCTTTACATGGTTTAACTAGAACATTAATCGCTAACATGATCACTGGTGTAACAGTAGGATACGAAAAAGTTCTTGAAATCAACGGTGTTGGTTACAGAGCACAAAAACAAGGTAAAACATTAATTTTATCTTTAGGATATTCTCATCCAGTTGAAATGGAAGATCCTGCAGATCTTGAAGTTATTCTTGAAGGACAAAACAAGATTACTGTTAAAGGTATAGATAAAGAAAAAGTAGGCCAATATGCAGCTGAAATCAGAGAAAAAAGAAGACCAGAACCTTACAAAGGTAAAGGTATCAAATATGCTGATGAAGTTATCAGACGTAAAGTTGGTAAAACTGGTAAGAAATAATTAAAGGAGTGAAACAAAATGGTTAATAAACAATCAAGAAGTAAAATTCGTGTTAAAAAACACAGAAGATTACGTAGCCGTTTATCAGGTACTGCTACACATCCACGTTTAGCTGTTTTCAGAAGTAACAACCATATGTACGCTCAAATTATTGACGATACAGTTGGTACTACTTTAGTTGCAGCTTCTACTCTTGATAAAGAAGTTAAGGCTGAATTAGAAAAAACTAACGACGTAGATGCAGCTGCTAAAGTAGGTGCTGTAATCGCTAAAAGAGCGTTAGATAAAGGTATCAAAACTGTTGTTTTCGATAGAGGCGGATACATTTATCAAGGTAAAGTACAAGCTTTAGCTGATGCAGCTAGAGAAGCTGGCTTAGAATTCTAGGAGAAGGAGGAAAACAGATGAAACGTGAGATTATTGACACTAATTCTTTAGAATTAGAAGATAAAGTAGTATCAATCAAACGTGTTACTAAAGTAGTAAAAGGTGGTCGTAACTTCAGATTTACTGCATTAGTAGTAGTTGGTGATAAAAACGGACACGTTGGTGCAGGTCTTGGTAAAGCTGCTGAAATCCCAGAAGCAATTCGTAAAGGGAAAGAAGATGCTATCAAGAAATTAGTTACTGTTCCAATCGATGAAAACGGAAGTGTTCCACACGATTTCTTAGGAAAATTCGGTAGTGCACACGTATTATTAAAGAACTCTCAAGAAGGTACTGGTATCATCGCTGGTGGTCCTGCTCGTAACGTATTAGAATTAGCTGGATACAAAAATATCCGTACTAAATCTTTAGGTTCTAACAATAAGCAAAACGTTGTTCTTGCAACAATCGAAGGCTTAGCAAATTTAAAAACTCCTGAAGAAGTTGCTAGACTTCGTGGCCTTTCTGTAGAAGAAATCTTAGGCTAATAGGAGTCCATGGATCAATTTGATCCGCATATAATTTAGGAGGTGTCATCGTGGCAGGTAAATTAAAAATTACTTTAGTAAAGTCTACAATCGGTGCCGTTCCAAAAAACAGAAAAACTGTTGAAGCTCTTGGTCTTCGCAAAGTAAACAAAACTGTTGAAATGCCAGACAATGCTGCTGTAAGAGGAATGGTTCAACAAGTTAGACATTTAGTTAAGGTTGAAGAAATTTAATATATAATAATAAGTAAGGAGGTGCGCAGGATGAATTTATCACAATTAAGTCCAGCTGAAGGCTCTAAACACAGCGACAACTTTAGAAGAGGTCGTGGTCATGCTTCAGGTAATGGTAAAACAGCTGGTAAAGGTCATAAAGGTCAAAAAGCTCGTTCAGGAGCTCCTAGAGTAGGTTTCGAAGGTGGACAAATGCCTTTATACAGAAGATTACCAAAAAGAGGTTTTACAAACAGAAATACTCGTGAAATCGTTGGTATCAACGTTGACATGTTAAATAGATTCGAAGATGGCGCAGTAGTAACTGTAGAATCTTTAATCGAAATCGGTATTGTAAAAAACCCTAAAGATGGTGTTAAAATCCTTGGAAATGGAGAATTAACTAAGAAGCTTGATGTTAAGGTTAACGCTTACAGTGCTGCTGCAGTAGAGAAAATCAAAGCTCTTGGTGGAAATGCTGAGGTGATGTAGTATGTTAGAGACGGTCCGAAATGCGTTTAAAGTCAAAGAAATAAGAAACAAGCTTATGTTTACTTTTATAGCACTTCTCATAGTACGACTTGGATCTCAAATACCACTAAAAGGCGTTGATAAATCCGCTATTGCCCAATTATTGGGTAATAGCGATACCATCAACTTCTTCGATGCAATGACAGGAGGTTCATTAATGAACTTTTCTATTTTTGCATTGGGAATCTCACCATATATTACTGCATCTATCATAATGCAGTTATTAACAATTTGTATTCCTAGCTTAGAGGAAATGCAAAAAGATGGTGAAGACGGCCGTAAAAAAATTACTAAGTATACAAGATACATGAACATCGGATTATCTATAATCCAAGCAACTGCAATGGTTATCGGTTTCTCCCATTACGATGGTATTAACATTGATAACGCAACTGGTTATATTGTAGCGATTACAGCACTTGTTGCTGGTTCTGCATTCTTAATGTGGTTAGGAGATAAGATCTCTGAACACGGTGTTGGTAATGGTATTTCTATTATCTTAACGATTAATATTATTTACAAATTACCACAAGATGCTAGAAACTTATGGACTCAGTTCGTAAGTAGTTCAAGCAATATGGTTAACAGCATTATCGCAATCGTAGTGATTGTGGCATTAGTTGTTGGCTTAATCTTCTTTATCAACTTATTAAATGGTGGAGAAAGAAGAATTCCAGTACAATATGCTAAGAAAATGCAAGGACGTAAAATGGTTGGAGGACAATCTTCTCATATTCCATTAAAAGTAAATACTGCAGGTGTTATTCCTGTAATCTTTGCTAGTTCCTTAATGCAGTTCCCAGTATTAATTGCTAGTTTCTTTGGTGTTCAACCAGGCTCTGGTAGCCTTGGTCAAAAGATCTTGAAATTACTTAGTCAAAGTTACTGGTTTAAAACATCAAGTTTAAGTGAATTTAAATATACAATAGGTTTAGTAATCTATATGGTATTATTAGTCTTTTTTGCATATTTTTACACTACGATTACTTTCAATCCAATGGAAGTATCAAACAACATGAAAAAACAAGGCGGGTTTATCCCAGGTATTCGTCCTGGTAAACCAACAACTGACTTCTTAACTAGAATTCTTAATTCTATTGTATTAATTGGTGCAGCTGGTCTTGCAATTATCGCCATTATTCCGATCGTTTGTTCTGGAGTATTTGGTGCTGCTGTTAACTTTGGTGGAACTTCACTTATCATTATCGCTGGTGTTGTTCTTGAGACGATCAAACAAGTGGAATCCCAAATGTTAGTTCGTCATTATAAGGGCTTCCTCAACGACTAAATTTAAATATAGTAGCACTTTGTTTGTATACAGATAATGCGTTACAAGATATTTACATAAGAAGACCATCGCTTAGATTAAGCGATGGGTTCTTGTGTTTATAAATAAAAGTAATAGTGCTGGAAAAAGTATCTGGTCAAGTGAATAGTGAAAAGTGAATTTACAGTATGATGAATATTTCTCATATTTCAGACAATAATCTAAAGAAGTGGATTAACGAGCTGTTCACCTTTCACTATTCATTTTTCACATATACAAAAAAATCCAAAACACTATTTTAGATGGAGGATTAGAAATGAAAATTGTTATGCTAGGTGCTCCTGGAGCAGGAAAAGGTACTCAAGCCAAAAAGATTGCTGAAAAATATCAATTACCTCACATCTCAACAGGCGATATTTTCAGAGCAAATATCAAAAACGGCACTGAGTTAGGCCAAAAAGCGAAAACTTACATGGATCAAGGTTTATTAGTTCCTGATGAATTAGTAGTAGATTTAGTAGTAGATCGTTTAAAACAAGAAGATTGTAAAAATGGTTATATCTTAGATGGTTTCCCACGTACGATTCCTCAAGCAGAAGCATTAGATGCTGCTCTTAAGGCAATTAATGAAACAATGGACTATGCAATCAATGTAGAAGTTCCAGATGAAAACATCATTAATCGTATGTCAGGCCGCCGTGCTTGTGTTTCTTGTGGAGCAACATATCATTTACAATTCAACCCTACTAAAACAGAAGGCGTTTGTGATGCTTGTGGTTCTGAGCTTATCCTTAGAGATGATGATAAGGCAGAAACAGTGAAAAAACGTCTTGATGTATATCATGATCAAACACAACCATTAATTGACTATTATAAAAACGCTGGTATTTTAGTTGATGTTGATGGAACAGTAGATATGAATGATGTATTTAATGCTATCGTTCAAATTCTCGGCGAATAGTAAGTGGGAGACGATCAATGTCAGTGACAATCAAATCGAATCACGAAATTGAGTTAATGCGTGAGGCAGGAAGAATCCTTGCAATCGTGCATGACGAGATTGAAAAAAATATCCGTCCAGGAATTACCACTTACGAAATCGATAAAATAGGTTATGATGTTATCAAGAGCTATGATTGTATTCCATCATTTTTGGATTATCATGGCTACCCAGCTTCCATCTGTGTATCAGTTAATGATGAAGTTGTTCACGGAATTCCTTCTAAGAATCGAATTATCCGTGAAGGAGACATTGTAAGTGTCGACGCCGGCGTTATTTACAAAGGATATCATTCTGATGCTGCGAGAACACACGCAGTAGGAGAAATTACACCTGAGGCAAGACGCTTAATTGATGCAACGAAGCAAAGCTTCTTTGAAGGCATCAAATTTGCAAAAGCGGGAAATCATTTATATGATATCTCAGCTGCCATCGAGGATTATGTAGTAGCTCAAGGTTATACAGTTGTACGCGATTTAGTAGGACATGGCATAGGTAGAGCTTTACATGAAGAACCTGAAATTCCAAACTTCAAAGTAAAACGAAGAGGAATTAAATTAGTACCAGGCATGACGTTGGCCATTGAACCAATGGTAAATGTAGGACGCCCAGACGTTGCATGGTTAGACGATGAATGGACTGTCGTAACACATGACGGATCTTTATCGGCTCACTATGAAAACACTGTTCTGATTACTGATGGCGAACCAGAAATTTTAAGCTATCATAAATAAACAGGTAAGGAAGAATACATGGATAATATTATGGTTGGGACTATTGTTAAATCAATAGCTGGACATGATCAAAATAATTTATTTGTAATAGTTAATGTCGAAAATGAATATGTCTATTTAGTAGATGGAAAAACCCGTTTATTAAGTAAGCCGAAAAAAAAGAAGCTCAAGCATATTCAAGTTATAAGTAGTGTAAACAAAACTTTTGTGGATCAATGGAGTAGTAACCTATTGTTAGATTCACATGTCAAAAAATTAATTCGTAAAGAATTAAAAAAATTAAATGATGTCCATTAATAAAAAGTTATGATTTAGGAGGTTAGTAAAATGTCTAAAGCTGACGTATTAGAAGTAGAAGGTACTGTTATTGAAAAATTACCTAATGCAATGTTTCAAGTAGAACTTGAAAACGGCCACAAAGTGCTTGCGCATATCAGTGGTAAATTAAGAATGAACTTTATTCGTATTTTACCTGGAGATAAGGTTACAATCGAGCTTTCTCCTTATGATTTAACAAAAGGTAGAATTATTTGGCGTGACAAGTAAAATTTCGCTTGCAATATCAAACCTTTTTTGATATAATAGCAAGTGGACTTTTTGAAAGGAGAGATTTACTGTGAAAGTAAGATCATCAGTCAAACCGATTTGCGAAAAATGCAAAATCATTAAAAGAAAAGGATCAATCAGAGTAATCTGCGAAAATCCAAAACACAAACAAAGACAAGGCTAATAACAATTCACAGGCTGTGATATTGTTTTAAGTGTCTGAGAAACCTTATTTTAATAAGAAGAGTTTCTTTCAAAATCTTCTTATTCGATAAGAAACACTCAGGCCATATATATTAATAGCCAGTCTTGCTTTCTGTGTTGCAATATGTCGTAATGGCGAGCACATGAATCATCATGTTGCTTTGAAGTTTAAGTATGAAACGCTTATTCTTCTCATTGTGATATTATGGACACGTTCAATAAAAGTTCGTGTTTTAGAGGTAGAATTCTGCCTTCTAGTGTGTTCCCTAAGGGGAATGCATCATAATTTAAAGCGGCTGCCCGCATGAAACGCTAGGTAGTGTTGTCATGCAATTATAATTAAAAGTTTCAATTAAAACGATTTAGAAATCGATATTTTTATGGAGGTGTAATACACATGGCTCGTATCAGTGGTGTAGATT
>JAUNRX010000054.1 GCA_030539495.1 bacterium
ATAAAATTACTAACTATTATTTTGTCCAAGTAAATACTACACTATTGTAACCATCTGTATCTTTAAAATTACCCTCTGCAATCACAAATGCACTTTCCTTTAGTGTTAACTTAACTTTAGTTACACTAGCATAACCTGTTGTACTTGAGCAAACTCCTGCTAAATCAATATTAGCTGTTCCATCTGTGTTATTTTTTACAGTAAATTTAGGAGCAGTTGTTTTTTCAGCACCCTCTACTATAAGTTCATAATCATCTGCTGTTAATGTGGTCTTTAAAGTTACACCTGATGGTAAACCTTTTACTACACCTGAGAATTTAGATGTAGCGGATAGAGTTCCTGATGGAGCATCTGGAGTTGCAGAATCAGCCTGTACTCCACTTAAATCTGTAACTCCTGCTTCAACTACTTGTGGAATATATTTAAATGTTGGTACAACTGAAATACCAACTTTCTCCCATCCCTTTTCTGCAGCACCAGAAAAAGCACCATCAAATTTGATTACTAATTTATCAGAACCATCTGTAAGTTTTCTATCATTTGCTTTAATAGAACCATCAGCCGCATTTCTACTTGCATAGGAACCACGAGCCATTATTCCTAATGATTTCGTAAGACCCGTCTTTTCTGAAGATGTTTCTTCTAGAATTTGAGTCTGTTCACCATCTTCTAAATTACTCCAGTCTCCATCAACTAAAGTATCTTCATCCTTTGTTTTTGCAACTAATGCTAATAAAATTTTATTAGCTGTATCATCAGATAAATCTGTATATGACGTAATTAATTGTGGTGTAATTGATGTAGCCTGTGTTTTATCAACTGTACAGTTATATCCAGTTAGCTGTACTTCCATATCAACTGTTGAATCATTTTCAAATGTAAATTCACTTGAAATAATTTGTTCTCCTGTTAACAATTGATTATATGGATCCATTGTAAATGAACCTGAAGAGAAAGTAGGTACCTTTACTGAAATTACTGGTGCTGAAACTTCACCCTTAACAGGTGCTGCAGTTGGATCTGCTGCAAATGCGCTAGTAGGTGCTACTACTGTTGTTAATGCTGCAGCTGCTAAAAACATGCTAATAGTCTTTTTTAATTTTAAACTCATTTTTAATCTCCTTGTCTCTCTTTTGTTTTTTATATCCTCTTATCCTTGTACAATAATATCTACCTCGACTCCAACTTGACCAATAAATGTTCCATCTGAATCGTAGGTTGTATATAGTACTGTTGCAGGATGAGTCCCCTTTTCTAATGGAGTCTCAAGCTTCGCCGTTTTCTTTGTCGTACCTGGTGGAATTAAACCAGTTTTAAATGCCACATTTCCAGTCTCTTTTACTGTTACCTGCAATGAAAACGAAACAGGTGCATTCTCCTCTGCATTTACAACGTTAATAGCACCTTCACTCTTTGCATTTTTAAAGACGAATTGAGTAGGCATATTGACTGCAAGCTGACTCTTTTCTTCCAATTCGCGCTGTTTCTTAAGTAAGTCCTCCAAATCATCGACATTTGTCACTAGATTAGGTTCTACCTGTAAGGAACCAATCGTATCAATTTTCTTTGGTTGATTTAGTTTCCAAAATACAATTCCTCCTACTGCAATCATAGTAATAATCAAAATTGTAAGTAAAATTGGTACCGTCTTCGATTTCTTAGATTGAATTTGCTGATTACTATTGTCACTCAAACTAGTCTACACCTCTTTCTTTATATCTCATAGCTATCATGTGGCTTTTATTAATTACATAATTACTCACCACTTTTTATTAACAACATAAACGTAATATTTCACTGAAAATAGTGTTTAGAAAAGACTGACGAAAAATCGCCAGTCTTTAGTTTTTTATAATTATTGTAATAAGGAAAGAACACCTTGAGTAGAGTTCTTAGCTTGTGCAAGCATTGATTGAGATGCTTGTTGAAGAATACTATTTTTAGAGTATTTTACCATCTCATCTGCCATATCTACGTCACGAATACGTGATTCTGCTGATTGTAAATTTTCAGATGTATTATCTGCATTTGCAATTGTATACTCAAGACGGTTTTGAACTGCACCAAGTTGAGAACGTTGAGTTGAAACTTGAGAAATTGCAGCATCAAGTCCATCTAATGCAGTTGACCAGTCATCAGATGTACCATAATTTCCTTCTTGAGGTGCACCATCATCACCTGTTGGAGGAACTGCGTCTGGCATAGCATCTGCTGAATCACCTGCTGGAATACCCAATGTTCCTAATACTGTATCTAATACTAAAACAGCCCCTGATGCAGACATATTTCCCACTGAAAATGAAATTCGTTGATCGGAATTTCCACCTACTTGTAATTGTACGTCTGTTAAAGAACCATCTAATAATTTCTTTTTATTAAATTCAGTATCAGAGCTAATTCTATTTACTTCATCTCTTAATGCTTTAAGCTCTTCTGCAATCGCTTTACGATCTTCATCTACATATGTATCATTTGCACCTTGAACAGTTAGTTCTCTCATTCTTTGTAAAATATCTTCAGTTTGTGCTAATGCACCTTCTGCTGTTTGAACCATAGAGATACCATCTTGAGCATTGCTAGATGCTTGATCTAAACCTCTAATTTGACCTCTCATTTTTTCAGAAATAGATAAACCTGCTGCATCATCTGCTGCACGGTTAATTCTATAACCAGAAGATAATTTTTCTGTAGATTTAGAAAGATTTGTTGATGCTACACCTAATTGTCTGTTTGTGTTGGCTGCTGCCATGTTGTGTTGAATAATCATAATATAGTCCTCCTTGATTTTACGTAAGCTCTGCTTACTATTTGTTTACTCTAGCATCCTTGCTATCGTTTTATGAGTAAGTAAAATTCCTTTACCTGTATTATTTATCGGAGACTACAACCTAATCTTTATACCTTTTAACTCGATTTTTTGTATATTTTGGTATATTTTATGTTTTTTTCCATTTATAGTACTGATTGTTTCTCTTTATACTTCTATCTTGTATGTAAATAAAAAACTTTTCTATACATATACAAAAAAAGACTGGTGAAAATTCACCAGTCTTAAAACTATTACAAAAATTATTGTAATAAAGAAAGAACGCCTTGAGTAGAGTTCTTAGCTTGTGCAAGCATTGATTGAGATGCTTGTTGAAGGATAGAGCTCTTAGAGTATTTAACCATTTCTTCAGCCATATCAACGTCACGAATACGAGATTCTGCAGATTGAAGGTTTTCAGAAGAGTTATCTAAGTTAGAGATTGTGTGTTCTAATCTATTTTGGATAGCACCTAATGTAGAACGTTGGCTAGATACGGATTTGATTGCTGCATCAATTGTATCTAATGAACCAGATGCTGCTGTAGCACTAGATACATCAATACCTTTGATTGTAAAGCTTTTTGTATCTGCTACATCACCAGCAACTAACCCAAGTCCAGCTAAATCAACTTTTCCACTTCCATCACTAAATGTTACTTCAGTACCTGCCATAGTACCGATAATTTTATCTCCAGAGATTAAATCAGTACCTTTTACAGTATATTCTCCTGCACCTAATTTACCAATTGCTTTTGATGTTGTTGCTGTTGCTTCATCACCAAAAGTATAAGATGTGATTTTTCCAGCTGCAACAGTAAATTTTCCACCATCTACATTAGCGTGAATGCCTGTAGTTTCTTTAGTATTAATAGTGAACTTATTATTAGTTTTATCATAAGCACCAACTGTTTTACCATCTTTATCAAGGATATCAGAACCTTTAATACTATATTCACCATCAGCTAATCCACTATCAGCTGTAAGTGATACATTAGCTGTAATTGAAGTTCCAGAGTTTAATCCTAATGAAGCTGAAGTCATTGAACCAATTTCAACTGTTAAACTTTGGTTGTTATTAGCACCAATTTGGAATTCACCTTTGAAAGAACCATCGATTAAGTTTTTAGTATTGAATTGAGTAGTTTCCGCAATACGATCGATTTCTTTTGTTAATTGAGTAATTTCTTCTTTGATTGCAGTTCTATCTTCATCAGCATTTGTATCGTTAGCTGCTTGAACAGATAATTCTCTCATTCTTTGAAGAATGTTATGAGTTTCATCTAAAGCGCCTTCAGCTGTTTGAATTAAAGAGATACCATCTTGAGCGTTTGTAGATGCTTGATCTAAACCTCTGATTTGTCCTCTCATTTTTTCAGAAATTGATAAACCAGCTGCATCATCACCAGCACGGTTGATTCTGTAACCAGAAGATAATTTTTCTGTAGATTTTGATAAGTTTGTTGAGTTAATTCCTAATTGTCTATTTGCATTTGCTGCAGACATATTATGTTGTACGATCATTGTTATTCCTCCATGATTTAAAATATAATTTGAGCATCCTTGCTCTTTTTTCAAGTAAGAATTAATTCTTTAAGTATTATTTCTTACTATTATTTATATCGGATGCACAAAATGAAAACTTTAGAACAAGATTACATTTTTTTTAATTTTTTTGAGGAATAAAAAAGGACTAGAAGGATACCTCATTTTAAGGTATTCTTCCAGTCCTTTTCTTTATTTTTTCTGATCCATAAAATAGGATGCATTATAATGGGTATTCGCCATATTTTTATAATAGCTGCTCGCTATCTTATTACTCACAGTTGCTGTCTTCACCTTTGCTTTTCCTTCCGCAATCCTTCTGTCTACCAGAAGCTTATTGCGTTTTTCAAGCACTTGCAGTTCTACAGCTTTTGTTGTTACTTCACCGATCACTGTCTGAAGTTGCACGATCTTCTCTTTATATTGCTCTTTCTCGGAAACTAAAGTATCTTTAATGCGGTCGAATGTTGGACCGAAACCATTGTCGATTGTCTCAAGCTCCTGAATCCACACTTCCTTTTCATCAAGCAGGCGTGTAAACTCATCTAGTTCAAAGTCCACTTTCTGTGCCACACGTTCCTGATCCTTTGATATTTTAGTTAATTCAACAATTATGTTCCCTTTCTTCTCTGTCGCTTGAATAAGGGCTTCTAAATAAGTCAACACAACTTCTCTATTCATTCATAACTTCCTTATCTCTTTGTTTTCGTAATTTCCATTACTTCTTTCCAAGTATCTCTCATTTCACGAGTGTAGGTTAACGCCTGTTCCACTAATTCAGCTTCTTTTCTCATGTTCCCTACTACAAGTAAATCACTAATATGACTATATACTTTTTCAAAATCCTTTGCAACCGGATATTTATGATCTAGAGATGCTCTTAATTCAGATATGATTTTCTGTGTCTTGATTAGATTTGTATTCACTTCTGCGATATCATTTTTTTCAAATGCAACAAGTGCACGATTTTCGAACTTAATCGCACCCTCTAAAAGCTTAAGAATGATATCTGCTGGTGATGCTGTCTGAATACTTGCGTTTCTGTATAATGCTGCTGCGTTTAATGCCATTATAATTCCCCCTAACTAGTCCGTATCAACTTATTACAGTTACTATCCTAATAAACCTGCCAAACTGGATTGCTGAGAATTTAATTTGGACATTGCTGTTTCCATCGCTGTAAACTGTTTATAGTATTTACTTTCTAAACTCTCTAATTTTGTTTTCATCGTTGAGATATCAGTATCATACTGTTTGTCGTTCTTTGTCAACTGTTTATCATTGTAAAATGTTAATGCAC
Organism: bacterium; assembly: GCA_030539495.1. Taxonomy (GTDB): domain Bacteria; phylum Bacillota; class Clostridia; order Lachnospirales; family Lachnospiraceae; genus KM106-2. Next base: position 5,651 of record JAUNRX010000054.1, read on the forward strand.
TGCTTAAAGAAGTCGCTGCCATCTTGTCTGTCATTGTCTTATATAGCTCTGATGACACACCTTTGATGATCTCGCATACAAGGTCAGGATCTTCTTCTAACATGCTCATTAATTTATTCTCTTGATCCGAATACGTGCTGTCTTCACTATCACCTTTAATATGAAGCTTTCCTTTTTCGGTATAATCTGTTGATGTGGTAATTCCTAAAGAACTTAAGGAATAGCTTTTTCCGTCAGATGCCTTTACAGAGATATTCATTGCTGCTTTTGAAGCGGTAAGCAAGCTTCCTAATGTCGTATCTCTACGTAGTAAGGAGTCTTTGATCTTGCTTTCCCATTTTTCTATCTGATCATCTGTCATTGCTTCTTTTTCTTCATCGGTAAGCGGATCGTATCCTTTAGAGGAAGTTGCAAAATATGCATCATTCATTGCCCCTAAAATATCATTGTATCCTTTGATAAAGTTAGAAACCATATCATACACTGCTTTGGTATCGTTACTTACTGTGATGGTAACTTCAGAAGTCGTTACTTGCTTTAAGGAATATTTAATTCCATTGATCTCAGGTTCATTGGAATCTGTAGTAAGTTTGGCACCATCTAAGATGATTTCTGCATCTTTTGCTGTTACGATTTGCATTCCGGATGCAGTAGGGCCTTCCACTACAGTGTCTTTATCAATCTTTCCTAGACCTAAGGATTCCAGCGCTTTGTCACTATTGGAATCAATCGAGAATGCCTGATTTTCACCAGATGCTGTTGAACTTAGGAAAAATCTTTGCTGCGTCTTATCAAAAGATGCATTTACTCCTGACTCTTTACAATATGCAACGAAATCCTTTACTGTGGTATCCTTACCTACTTTAAACGGCTCTTTGGAACCATTTACGGTAATCGTAGTATCCTCAGAGAAGCCTTCAAGATCCATTAACTTCGTTGTCTCTTCTAACTTTTCAGTTCCCTTATCGGTCTTAACTCCATCAACTTTTGATCCTGTCACAAACTGTGCAGAAGCTAGCTTGTTGATTTGAAGTCTATGGGCACCTGCTGCTGCCTTTGTTGTTGCAGTCGCTTCTACAACACCGCTATCAGAACTGCTTGCTTTCTTTGTCTGATAGCTTGTTGTTAAACGTGCCTTACTTAAATCGCCTGTATATAGGGCATAAATCTTTTTATTTAAATCTTTCCACTTGTCTTGTGTCCAAGTGTTCTTTGTCTTCTTATTCTCAATCTTTGTCAGTTTTAAACTATGAGCTGACATTAATTCTTTGATAATTGATTCCGTATCTAATCCTGAATTAAGTCCCGTTAATTTAATTCCCATACCTTTTTCCTCCTAAAGTTGATGATCAATCAATAGTCCGGTCATCTCACGTAATGCTTCGATTGTCTTAAGTGCCTCCTCAGATGGAATCTCTCTTACTACTTTATCCGTATCGGTATCAATTACTTTGATGGCAACGCGGTTCGCCTCTTCTACATAACGGAACTCACAACGTCGGTTACTGATCTGCAATCTATGATTTGCTTCTTCAACCTCATTTTTTAGCATATCTTTCTTCTTTTCTGAAGGATGTGCGATTCCCTTATCGTCCTTTGTTTGTTTCTGTTCTGTATTCTGATGTGCTACCTCATTGTCCCCTTGTCTCATTGACTTTTGCATAACTACGTTTGAGTTTCCAATGCTATTAACTTCCATCATTTCCACCTCCGTGTGAATAAATGCTCCATTTATTTGTTCTTTATATTAATTTCTTATTGTAATTTCTAAAATAAATTCTTTAATAATTCTACCGTCTCTTCTGTATTGGTCGCAGCTTCCTTGTTCGCTTCCTGGATTTGAAGATAGATTTCTTTACGGTAAATCGATACTTCTTTTGGTGCACTGATGCCGATCTTCACCTGTTCTCCTTTTACTTCAAGAACTGTGATTTCGATATCCTTCCCAATAACGATCGATTCTCCTACTTTTCTTGTGAGGGCTAGCATCTAGATCCCTCCTTATTTGTTAAGATATCATAGATCCCGTATTTCACTTCATAGTCCTGATTATTTACCACGACCTGTGCTCCCTTACGGTTATCTGAATTAATAATGATCGGTGCCTTTAAATTTGCTGACATCTTCTTGATATCACTTGGCACTGTAATAATAAGAAACATTGCAATATTATCTTCTGTTAAGTCGTCTAATCCCGCAATTGCATCATCATCCACATTCGGATTGTAGTCTGCATTTACGAGTAGTGGGTTGAGCATCGGAAAGGCCAATGTAGGTTCTTCCATGCTCTGTAACCAGTGAATACAGATTTTATCTGGTTTTTCATTGTCAAACATGATTGTGAACTTCTTAAAGTCCTCAAATCCAAATAATCCATGTTCAAAGGTGATGATCTTTTCCTCTTCTATATCTACTTGTCCAAAACATTTTGTCTTGATAATCATTGTCTGCTCCTTTTCCGGCACCTTTCTAGATATAATCTAACAAGGTATTTTTCACAGCTTTCGCTGCTACTGATAATGCCGCATTGTAAATTGTCTGTTGAGAATTAAACTTAATTACTGTTTCTACTAGGTCGGCATCTTCATTGGTAGAGATTAAATCTTCCAACTCTGTCTGCTGATCTTTAAGACGGTTCTCTGTTAACTCTAAACGGCTATATCTTGCACCAAGATCGGATATTGCAGAGTTCATTCCTGTCTGAATGTCTTTGGTTGTCGTCATGCCTTTTGAGAAACGATCCGTCATAATCTTTGACTGTAGCGTATACTGCGTATTTAACTGCTCCTGTAATTTTGTAAGGGCAGCTTTCTGTTCTGTTGTTATATTTTCTTCTGCAAGCTTGTTTTTTACGTCTGCAAGGTCTGCTTCTAAGGATACCATCTTATTTACAATGGCAGTCAGTTCTTCTACTTCTCTTGCGAATGTATGTGTTAAACAGTCTTTTCCTTGTGTATTTACTGTGAGCTTTTGTCCAAAGTTGATTTCATACTGAATTTGTTGATCTGCTACCGTATAAGTAGTCTTATATCCAGGGGCATCTTCTTTTTTCGTTGTATCGGTAACCGTCGTATTAAAGTAATGTTCCGGTCTTAAATCATATTGATTAAAGCTGTCTTTTTCATAAGTGATGCTGATTTCATTGTCTTTTGCGGTACTTAATGTATCATATTGTTTCTTACCAAAAATCAGCTCTCCTGTCTCAGGAATAAAATGCGCTTCCCCATCTTCTGCGACTGCATACGCATTTGGATCAGAACTGCTTACGATTTTTGCTGTAAATGTTTCATTTCCAACCTTGTACTGGATTTCGCCTCCCATATCATCCTTATCATATGCTAAGTTACCATAGGATAAGCGAATGCGATAGGCTTCTGTCGTCTCTGGCGTAGTCTTAAAATCTGCTTCCGTAGACGTTGCCGGATCATATTTTCCTGCTGAGTATCCATTTGTTACAGTAGTGATTGACGTAACATCCTTACCGCTGAAACTCTCTGTAATCGAATAGGATAAATGTTTGGTATCTTCTGTGAAGGAAAGGCTTGTATCCGTCTTATATCCTGTAAATACATATCTTCCTGCATATTCTGCATTTCCTTCTTGGTACATCTGTTTTGAAATCTCTTGAAGTGTCTTAAGGATACTATCACGATCAGTGATACTTAATGTATCATTAGCACCTTGATTAAACTGTTCATACGCTTTTGTTAACATCGTATTCATATTGGTTAATGCGCCTTCTGTCTGGTCAAGCCATGACTGGGCACTTGGAATGTTCTTTTCTAAATACTGACTTAATTCCACATAGTTGCTTCTTAATTTAAGTGCTCGAACTGCAACGATCGGGTCCTCGGAAGGAGTGCTGATTTTCTTTCCTGTTGAATACTGCTGTTGTAGCTTATTCAATAAGGTCTTATTTCGATTGATGTCATTCAGACTGTTGGTAGTCATCATCTTGTTAGTAATTCTCATCGGTATGCTCCCTCCTATACCCCTGTATAATTAATTAGTTTATCGTAAAGTTCGTCCATGATCTGTACTACTTTTGCAGATAAGTTGTATGCATTTTGGAAACGAACTAAGTTCATTGCCTCTTCATCTGTATCAACGCCTGATACGGACATTCTTTGTGTCTCGATGGCATCTAAGATATTTTGCTGTCCCTTAGTTGCAGTCGTCGCTTCCTTAGAATAAATACCGATATCTGCAACAAATGTCTGTAGATAAGATTGTGGTGTTCCTTGATTAAACATTGTCTTATCACTTAATTTTGCAATTAAGTCTTTTAATAAATCTGTTTTTTCCACTCCGTCTTCTTTTGAATAAGAAGTAGCAATGGCATTTGGATTATTTAGAATTACTGTGCTAACACCGAAGTTCAGACAGTTCATCTGTGCATAAGAATTGGATGCACTCATTGCATCGCCTTTTCCGTATAATGGAGTGTCTTCTCCTGTTACCGGATTTCTTGCAGTAAAGAAGTCTTGATTTGTTTTTCCGTCAAGGCTTATTCCTTGCTTATGAAGGTCATTAAACTCTTTTGCAAAGGTACGAACAAATTCATTTAATTTTGACATATAGTAAGGGATGCCTTTGTAATCAATGGCTTCTCCCATTTCTGCAGTCTTTCCTGTATAGTCTTTCTTGCTGTTTTCATCCGTTGGATCTAGCTTAAAGCTGTAGGTGATATTTCCGTCCTCATCCTTCGTCATTTCATAACTTGTATAACGAACTTCATAATTTCCAAGCTGAATACTTCCGCTTGCTGGAAGATTAAGAAGCATTTCATTATTAATAGTAGGATTGGATAGGGTAACAGTTGTGACACCACTTGCATCGGTTGTCTGATCTGCTACCGTACCTTTGAAGTTTACGTTATTGTTTCCGTCACGCATTGCGAATAAGCCTGCTAAGGAACCGGATAAAGAAAGACTTCCGTCATTGAATTCTTCTCCATCAGACCAGTAAAGATCATAAAGACCATCAATGTCTGTTTCATTTACCTTATCTTTTCTTGGCTCACAGGATAATGTATTGTATTCCATCGTATTGATTAAGATCTTATCATCTAACTTAACCACATATGTTGTCTTTCCTGTTCCGCCTGATACGACATTTTCAGAAACGGTTACGTTTGCTAAAGTACTAAGCTCATCAACCAGATTGTTTCTGGAATCTCTTAAATCGTTTGCCATCTGTCCGCCGATTTCCATTGTGTTAATCTGCTTTGTAAGCATTGTGATCTGTTGAGACAAGGAATTGATACGGTCTACCGTGCTTTTGATTTCCGTGTTAATATCCTTTTGAATGTCTTGTAAGTTGTTTGCAACACTGTTTACGTGCTGTGTCATCGATTGTGCATACTGCATTGCACTTGTTCTGTTTGCATAACTGGATGGATCTGTAGATAAATCCTGAAGTACGCCACTGAAATTATTCATTGCCTTAATGAAACCGTCGTCATTTAATTCGTTGAAATAATTTTCTACTTGTGTCATGTAGTAAGACTTCTTATCATAAGCACCTTGAATCGATGCGTTGCCACGATACTTTACATCGTAATAACTCTCACGAACTTGAGTAATGCTTACTCCTGTTACACCTGTCCCCACCATTCCGTAAGAAGAATAAATGGAGATTGGCTTATTTGCCTGTGTATTTAACTGTTGTCTGGAATAGCCTTTTGTTTCTGTATTTGCCGCATTGTGAGCAGTCGTATTAATTGCTGCCTGATACGTATATAAACCGGATGTCCCGATATTAAGTCCAAAAAATGTGGATGCCATGTTGTCACCCCCTCCTAACTAAAGAATGAATTGATTACGGATTCTAACATGCTGTTTACCGTACTGATATATCTAGAAGATGCATTGTATGCATGCTGATATTTGATTAAGTTTGTTAACTCTTCTTCCTGAGATACCCCTGTAATGCTGAGTCTTGAATTATCAATGGAATTTACCATCGTCTCTTGATTTTCTGCAATTACACTGAAGGTATTTCCTTTACCTGCCACATCCCCAACTAGGGCTACGTAGTATTCTTTAAACGTATAGTTTGTTAAGGAATTCGGATCTAATGTGGAAAATGCCTCTGACCACATTGCATTGATCTTTTCAACCACACTTGCGTCATAGTCTCCGGTTCCTGCACTATTGCCAAGTGGTAATAAGTTTGGATTGGAAAGCACGTCCTCATTGATTTCCATTTGACCTAACGTATATAACGTCTCTGGCTTGCTTGGATCTTCTTCATTATAAATCCAGAGCTCCTTCTCTGTCTCCACACCATTTTCATCTACAAGGGTTACTGTTTCCTTATAATATCTTGGTGTTCCGGATCTTGAAAATAACTCGGTACCTGGAATCTTATTTCCTTCTCCCATACCGATTGGAGCGTTTGCTTCATCTAAATACTTGACTGTCACAGGTTTTCCATCTTTCATAATGGTTCCGGTTACATTTGGGCATAAGATGTCATTAATCGCAGTTACTACACCATGCACTAACTGGTCAAACTTTGCCTGGAAGCTCATAATGCTGGAACTTTCAATCACTGCATTATACTCTGCTACATCTTTTTCATAAGCAGAATATGCTTTGTTATATTCTGCTTCCGTTCCAAAGTCATCCTTATTTGGTGCTTTTGGAATAGAAGTATAGTTGGCAACAAAGTCACCACGTGCTGCTAAAATTCCTTTTAAAGAACCAATATCGGTATTCTTTTGGGTATTATACTCACCAACGCTTGTATACACATCCTGGTCAAGGGATGGCCACACTGGTTTTAATAAGGTTGAGTCTTCATTTACTACAGTGACTCCCATTTCAATGGAACTGTCTCCATCTACAAAGCCAACGCCTTCTACGCTGACATGTACGGTGCCATCTGCAACTTCTTTATATGAAATATTCACTAAACTTGAAAGCTTGTCCAAAAGCAAATTTCTCGTGTCCCTAAGATCGTTTGCATGTTGTATGCCACTAGCTTCAAATCCGCGAATCTTTATATTCAAATCTGCTATTTGTTTTCCGATGGAATTAATGGTATCTACCTTCGAAATAATTTGTGAATTTAATGATTTTTGGTAATCATCGATTTGTTTTTGAATTTGACTTGCTCGTTCTAAAAATACTTTGGATGTATTAATTGCCGTCTGTCTTTGAACAATGTCTGTGGAGTCATTTACTAATTCGCTAAATGATGTCCATAAGTCATCAAGAGAAGCTCTGAATTCTTCTCCTTCTGTTTCCCCGATTACATTTTCAATCTCTGCAACGGCAGAATATTGAACGTCGTAAAACCCTTGGCGTCCCGCCTCTAATCTATATTGTTTATCGTAAAATTGATCTCTTACGGTTCTTACTAATTGAATGCCAGTACCATTACCTACTTGATTCGTAGATACATTATTCATGGATACTGTCTTGTATGATTGATCCTTGATAAGTACCTGCTGTCTTGTAAAGCCGGTCGTATCGATATTTGCTAAATTGTGCGCAGTTGTATTAAGGGCATTCTGACTTGTCTTTAAGCCTGAAACGCCTACGTATAAGCTACTCATTGAGCCACTCATGATTTCACCACCATTTCCTACTATTGTTTCGCGTCGAACATCCGTGTCTGCGAAGTCGGGCCATATCCGTTTACTGCCCCTTTAGTATAATTGTTGTTCCCTGGCGACATCCGTGTACTCTGAATAAAATTCATGTTGAACTCTATCATCTCAAGGGATTGATTAATTAACGATTTGTTACGATTGTTGACTTCCATCAACTTCTGAATTGTGTGTTTTAACTGATCATGTAGAATTTGTAATTCTTTTTGTTCTTTTGGCTCTTTCACCAAATATTCAATAATGTCTTTTGACTTAATCTGTGCTTCTTTTTTTCCTAATACGATTGCAATGTTTCTTACGATCTGCAATCTTTTGTGCTCCTGCATGGTAATCTGATCTACCAGCTCTTGTTCCACCTGTGTAATCTTCTCAAGCTCTTCTAACTCATTTTTTATGATGATCGGTGTCTTTGCTTCTGCTACTGGAACTAGCTGAGTATAAAGGCTTGTCTCTTCTTTCAGCACGGTTACTAATTCTTCTACTAAACTTGCCAAATCCTCGGCTCCTTATCTAATAAATCTTATGAAAGAAACGTTCTACCAACTTATCTGCAACATCCTTGTTGGATACTTGGTATGTTCCTTCTGCCATTTGCTTTTTAATTGCTTCTACTTTATCCGTCCTAACATCTTCACTGGCTTTCGCTGCCGTTAGTGCTGTCTGAAAGTCTTTCGCTGTCTCAGATATTTGCACTGAGTCTTTCTCATTATACGTATTCATTTGATTTCTCTTTATCATTGTATTGTTCTGGTAAATCTTATTGATATGATTGATCGAGTTAATTCTCATTGCATTCACCACCTTTAAAGACTATTTAATTTGTTCCTACCTATTTTATCGGTCATTTTGCCTGTTTCATTATATCTATGAGTAAAAATCTTTTTATTTTCTCCCTAAAAGTGGGACCACATTTTATGACTCAAGTTTACTTTATACGCACCCTATCATTGTAAAGGAAAAACACATGTTCGTAAATGGTAAAACCGCCGAAAATCCAGTAAACATCATGGTTTTATGCATTTCCCAAAGAATAATGACAATCGAACATATGGTTTTTTTTATTAAAACATGATATACTATGTGGAAGAAGTACGAAAAATACATTCATTTTTTCGGAACATAGATAGTTGTAATTAGCAAACATAATAGAAAGGGAACAGTCAATGGAACAATATAATGGCAGTCAAATTGTGATCTTAGAGGGACTGGAAGCCGTTCGTAAGCGTCCGGGTATGTACATTGGTAGTACGGGAACAAGAGGTCTTCACCATTTAATATGGGAGATCTTAGATAACGGTATCGATGAGCATCTTGCCGGTTTTTGTAATCAGATCGGGATCACACTTCAAAAAGATGGAGGCATTACGATTGAAGATAATGGTCGTGGTGTACCAGTTGACCTTCATCCTACAAAACATATTCCAACTGTCCGAGTTGTCTACACAATCCTCCACGCAGGCGGTAAATTTGCAAGCGACGTATACAAAGTATCCGGTGGTCTCCACGGCGTTGGTGCTTCGGTTGTAAATGCATTATCCAGCAAGATGATTGTAGAAGTAAAACGTGACGGCAAAGTATACCGTGATGAATATGAACATGGTGGTCATCCAACCATCGAACTTGAAAATGGCTTACTTCCTGTAGTTGGAACATGCGCGAAATCCAAAACAGGTACGAAAGTAACCTTCTATCCTGATGCTGAAATCTTCGAAACCGTAGAATTCAAATCAGAAACAATTAAAAAGAAACTGCAAGAAATTGCATTCTTGAATAAAAACCTAAAATTAACGTATAAAGATGAAAAAGCAGGCGAAACCATTGTTTATCAAGAACAGTATGGTATTCAAAGCTACGTAAAATATCTGACTCGCGACTTAACACCTCTTCACGACGATGCAATCTATGTGGAAGGTACAAGCGGAGACATCGAAGTAGAAGTTGCGTTCCAATATACGACAAACTACTCCGAGCAGATCAATGCTTACTGTAACCGTATCAACGTAGTAGACGGCGGTACTTTAGTTACCGGTTTTAAGACTGCGTTAACACGTGTTATGAACCAATATGCAAGAGAGCTTGGCGTATTAAAGGAAAAAGATGAAAACTTCGACGGTAAAGATATTCGTAACGGTATTGTTGCCATTATTTCGATTAAACATCCAGACCCTCAGTTCGAAGGTCAGACAAAGACGAAACTTGGAAACAGTGATGCAAAGAGTGCCGTAGACGATATCTTCTATACAGAAGTACAACGTTACTTTGATAAGAATGTAGAGATCCTTAAGGTAATCCTTGAGAACTCCTTAAAATCCTACAATGCAAGAAAGGCTTCCGATAAAGCCAGAACTGCAGTATTAAAACAGTTAAATGACGTAGATACTAAGAGTAAGCTTGCCAGCTGTTCTTCTAAGAAACCAGAAGAATGTGAAGTTTACATTGTCGAAGGTGATAGTGCCGGCGGTACCGTTAAGACTGCGAGAAATCGTAGGACACAAGCCGTTCTTCCTCTACGTGGTAAGATCTTAAACGTAGAAAAGGCAACTTTAGAAAAGATTCTTGTTAATAACGAAATCAAGTCCATGATTGCTGCCCTTGGCTGCGGAATTGGTGATGAGTTCGATATCAGCAAGTTAAAATATGATAAGATTATCATCCTTACGGATGCCGACGTCGATGGCGCCCATATCAGTACGCTTTTATTAACCTTCTTCTACCGCTTTATGCCAGAGTTGATCAAAGAAGGAAAGATATATCGTGGTATGCCACCACTATATCGTGTGGAATATGAAAAACAAGGAAAATCCCGTAAGGTAAAACATATGGAATACCTTTATAATGACTTTGAACTTGAGAAATTCCGTAAACGTGAAGGAAATAAGATTATCGCATTACAACGTTACAAAGGTCTTGGTGAAATGGATGCCCATCAGTTATGGGAAACAACACTTGACCCTGAGCAACGACAACTCGCACGTATCGAAATTACTGATACGGTTGAGGCAGATGAAATCACTACTACCTTAATGAGCAGCAATGTTCCTCCAAGACGTGCGTTCATTATGGAAGAGGCACAGTACGCTAACTTAGACATTTAGAAAGGATTATATATATGAGCAAAACGGATAACTTTATCACGATTGATTTCTCGGAAGAAATGAAAAATTCTTATCGTGATTATGCCATGAGCGTTATCATTGCCCGTGCTCTTCCCGATGTTCGTGACGGGTTGAAGCCGGTACAACGAAGAATTCTGTACGCCATGCGAGAGCTTGGCTTACACCCAGACAAACCACATCGTAAGAGTGCACGTATCGTCGGCGATACCATGGGTAAATACCACCCACATGGTGACAGTTCCATTTACGAAGCATTAGTACGTATGACAGAAGACTATTCTCTTTCCATCCCACTAGTAGATGGCCATGGTAACTTCGGTTCCATCGATGGAGATAGTGCCGCTGCCATGCGTTACACTGAAGCAAGACTTAGCAAAGGAGCCCTTTCGCTTCTTGAAAACTTGGACAAAGGGTTAGTTGACTTTATTCCTAACTTTGATGATAGCGAACAAGAACCTGTGGTCCTTCCTGCTACGATTCCTAACTTATTAATTAATGGTACAACAGGAATTGCCGTAGGTATGGCAACAAATATCCCACCTCACAATCCTTCCGAAGTCATTGACGGCGTAATCGCCTATATGGATAAGAAAAACATCAGCATTCCGGAACTTATGAAATACATCAAGGCTCCTGATTTCCCAACGGGCGGAACAATCATCAATGCAGATGAAATTGAAGGCATGTATGAACGCGGAGAAGGTAAGATTAAGATCCGTGCGAAACATGAAATTGAAAAAGGCGATAATGGTCGTAGCAATATCGTAATTACTGAAATTCCTTATACGGTTGCCGGAAATAAAACAAAGCTTGTGGAAAGCTTAGTTACTCTTATGAAGGACAAAGTATTCGACGAGATGTATGATGTTCGTGATGAGTCCAGTAAAGAAGGGATTCGTGTCGTAATCGAAGTAAAGAAAGATCGCGACATCGATAACTTATTAAATGGTCTTTATAAGAAAACTGCTCTAGAAGATACATACAGCATGAATCTTTTAGCAGTCAAAGAACAACAGCCAATCGTATTTAACTTAAAGTCTCTAATCGAAGAGTTCGTAGTATTCCAGGAAGAGATCTATACAAAAGAATATAAATATTTATTAGATAAGGCATATGCCCGTCTTGAAATCGTAAAAGGCTTAATCAAAGCAATCGATGTCATTGACTTGATCATTGAAATCCTTAGAGGAAGTTCTTCCATCAAACAGGCAAGAGCATGTTTAATCCATGGCGATACCTCAGACATTAAGTTCAAGTCTGAAAAATCCAAAAAGATTGCAGCAACCCTAGACTTCTCCGAACGTCAGGCAGAAGCAATCCTTACAATGCAGCTTAGTAAGTTAATCGGTCTTGAAATTATGAAACTTCATGAAGAACAAGACAGCTTACTTTCCAGCATCACAGAATATGAACTTATCTTAAGTGATGAACGTGAATTATTCAAAGTAATCAAAACAAGACTTCGCTCTTATAAGAAAATGTTTGCCGGAGAACGAAAGACTCTTCTTCACAATGTAGAAAAAGTAGAATACAAAGAAGAAGTTAAGATCGAAGATATCTATGTATTAATCGATCGTTTCGGTTATACCAAGTCCATCGACTCTGCAAGCTACAACCGTGCCCAAGCAGATACGTTAAATGAATATGCCCATATCGTAATGATGAAGAACTTAGACAAGCTCTGTATCTTTACGGCAGAGGGAAATATGTATCAAGTCAAAGCAAGTGCCATTCCAAAAGGCAAGCTAAAAGACAAGGGGACGTTAATCCAGTCCTTATGTAAGATTGGAAAAGAAGAACCGCTATTATTTACCGGTTTTGAACAGCTTTATGAATCACAATTATTATTTGCAACAAAAAATGGTTATGTAAAATTAGTATCTGGTACGGAATTTGAAACGATTCGTTCCATGATTGCTTCTACTAAATTAGATGACGGTGATGCCGTAGCTGGTATCTGTATGCTTACTGCTGCCGATGCAATTGCTGTAGACCGTAAAGTCATTATGCTTACTGAAAAGGGAACAAGCCTTGGCTATAACCTGGAAGAAGTAAGTGAACTTAAGAAAACAAGCCGTGGTGTCAAAGGTATTGCATTAGACGCCAAAGACCAGGTAAGTTATGTTGGTGTGTTTGATAGTCAAACTGACACCTTTATGTATAGAGATAAAGAATTAAGCGTACGAAAAGTCCGAAACCGCAAGCGCGGTGCTAAGGGCCAAAAAGCTACTCTTACGTTGTAGGGGACTGTCGCTAATTCTTTCGTTTATTGAAAGGCTTTTCATTAAACTCATATTAGGTTTATAAAAATAAAGGGGGAGGTTCCGTAGCATTGTTAGGAACTTCCCCCTTTATTTTATAATACAAACCCAAAAGAATAAGCTTCCTAAAAGTGTAAAAGATTTATTGATTTAATTGTTTTAGTGTTGATAGGAGTTGTTGGTAGCGGGGCTCTAGGGTGTCTTTTTCTTTGGCGTTAGCTGTGCTTAGTTTGGAGATTAAGGCTAGCAACTCCATTTCTAGAGCCTCTTTTTGAATATGAAGAGCATCCTCAGTTTTATTCTTCGTGAGGCTCGCTGCATAATCTTTATATGAGCCTGCAAACTGAGTTACTTTATGATTATTTACTGCTAGGATGTCAGTGGCAACCTGGCCAATTAGTGACTTGTCATGGCTGACTAACAATAGTGTTCCTTCATATTCCTTTAATACCTCTGAGATTGCTTCCACCGAAGGCATATCTAAGTAATTCGTTGGTTCATCTAATAATAATACATTGGCATCCGATACTAATAGCTTTCCCAATGCCAGTTTCATCTTTTCTCCACCACTCAGAGTAGCTACCTTCTGTTTCATATAGTGTTCTCCAAGCAGCAATCTGGACAAGATGCTTCTTGCAATACTCTCTTCTTGTATGCAATCTTTCATCATATTTACATAAACAGTCTCGTCTTCTAACAGTCCTTCAAACTGCTGATATAAATACCCCAGCTTTGCTTTCGGAACAATATAGACTCCATCCTCACCATTGGTAATACAATTCAAAAGTGTTGTTTTCCCTGCTCCATTATCACCAATAATAGCGTAGCGATGACCGTTAAGAATACTAAACTGCACCTTGTCTAAGACTTTATTTGCTCCATAACAATAAGTAACATTCCTGCCCTCCAACACTCTTTTATTTTCAGGAGGATTAGTTAATGCAAAGTTTATCGCAATCTTAGGGACCTGTCTTGGCTTCTCTTTCACTTCCAAGTGTTCCATCCGGCTTAATGCAGCCTTTGCACTGCGCTCCACTCTCTGCTGCTTTCCATCGTATGGTCTGGATGCTAAAAAGTTACGCAGCCTTGCCTCCCTTGGAGAAATGTTTCGAGGCTGTTTTCCTACCTGTACTGACAACTGCTTCTTTTCTTCAAATACATTTTGTAAATGCTTTTTCTCATCCACATAAGCCTCGTACTCTCTCAGCTTGGTAAGCTCTAGCTTTTCCTTCTGCTCTTTATACTGCGAATAATTTCCCTTATAAGCAGTTATGGTGTGGTTGCTCACTTCAAGGATACGATTGCAGAATTCATCCAACAATTCTCTCTCATGAGTAACAATGACAAATGTCTTAAGCTGGCTTAACGTATGCTTCAGACTCTTTCTTCCCTGCTGGTCCAAGTTAGAGGTCGGCTCATCAAAAAACGTAACTAGTGCATCCTTTCGTATTGCTTTTGATAGACGGAGCTTTGTGTTCTCTCCTCCGCTAAGGTTTTTATTTGCCTGTTCCTGCTCAAACTGGCGATAATATGCAATGTCTGCATATCTTGTAATACTCCCATTCTCTGGAGCTATGCTCCCATATAATAAGTTTAGAAGGGTTGTCTTTCCTTCCCCGTTTAGTCCCACAAGGCCAATACGGTCTCCTTCATTGATCCATAAACGGTCAAACTCTAAAATTAAATGCTCCTTAAAACTCTTCTTTATATTTTCAGCTTTGATATATAATCTTGTTTGTTTCATACTGCAACAGCTCCTTTACGAATATTTGTAAAGGATGGATCTCTATGCTATATAATTTTTATTATAAATTGCATAGTAATTTATAATAAAAAAATCCATCCTTAAAATTGGACGGATTGAATTTATGTCAAGGGTATCCTAGTAATCTCCCATGGTTTCAAATAAATTCAATCGCACAAAACAGGGCACTGCAAACTTGATTCGACACTTTGATACGCCAAATCAGAAGGTTCATTCTGCCTATTTTGTTTTACTAACGTTGAATTATTTTCTCCACATGATTAACTACCGTTTCCCTTTCTCTCTTTATTTTGCACTAAAGTATATTTTACTTCAGCACAAAAATAATACCATATTTTCCCTTGTTAGTAAAGGTCAAACATGGTATTATCCTAATTTCTATATTTCAGTTGTTTGTTTTTGTTTACGCATTCCGCAAGCTGCAAATACTGCAGCGCCTGCTACGAATAAGAAGATTGCAATAAATTGTGATGTGCTTAGTTCTCCCACACTACCACGAATTAAATCGCCTCTGTAGTATTCCAAAATAAAACGTCCAATGCTGTATAACATCAAATATAATGCACCAACTTGTCCATCTGCTTTCTTACGTCGTGCGAATAACAGAAGTGCTCCACATAAAAGAAAATCTAATCCGCTTGAAATGATTTGTGTTGGTACTAACTTAACTCCATTTGGTGCTAGGTCAGATGTGTGGAAGGTAATTCCGTACCAAGCATGAGTTTCTTTTCCATAACAACATCCTGCCAAAAGACAGCCGATACGTCCAAATGCCTGTGCTAATGCAACGCTTGGCATAGCTAAATCGAAATACTTTAAAAAGTCTACTTTCTTATACTTACAGAATAAGAAACCGCCTAATGTTCCGCCAATAATTCCGCCATACACAACAAATCCATTTGCCAGCTTGATGATATCCATACCACCCTCAAGAATATCTTTAAACTGTGTAATCACATATAAAACTTTTGCACCAGCAAAACCGCCGAATAAGCACCATATTATAAGGCCAAACACAAGATCCTCTTGAAGTCCGTTCTTCTTTGCTCTCTTTTCTGCCATGACATATGCAGCCAAAATACCGATTGCAATCATCAGGCCATATCCATATATGGTAAATGGTCCTATTTTCAATAACTCATTTTTCATCGTCTTACCCTTTCAATATCATTTAGTTTTCCTAAGTATAACAGATTTCCTCATCCTTTTAAACCTATTATTTCTGGAGGACTACTGCCCAATTACCATGTTCTTGCCTTGACGTTTTCCTAT
>JAUNRX010000006.1 GCA_030539495.1 bacterium
CTCTATGGATTCGTACATAATATTAACGATACAAATTTGGATGACAAAATGATGAGAAGCACCTATTTTATATTACTTCTTTGTTCGGACACTATTCGGAAGAGATGAACGGTCTAGATTATTTACAGAACTTGATCAGCTGCATATGGATATCTTTGAGTATGTGGATAAGATAACCTCTACTGAGTTACCGACAGGAACACCTTGCAAAGGAGAACATTATAATGAAACTAAGCTATAATTTTTACATTAAAGAACTAAACGGCGAGTATAAAAAGACAATAGAGAAAATCGGACTATACGCAACGATACATAACATAGTTGGGAAGAAACTTGATGAGCAAATGATAACGCTAATCAAGAAAATGCTGCATGCCCAACAAAATAACCATCCTGTGGAGACCGTCGTAGGAATGGATTTGGAGTACTTCTGTAACGAACAGTTTTCGGATTTTGGACATATAACCAAGCTTGCAGGATTGTTTTATGTCTTATATCGATTAGCCTGCATTATTGCGCCAATAAGCGCGTTATTTCTTCTTCCTTATGTAGGAGAATACGACCTTCTTTTTATGTCACAAGATATCTATAGTTTTACACTAGGAACTTGTACCTGTATTCTTAGTTTTGGTATCGTAAATGTTTGTATAAGACCTTATCTTTTTAGAAGTGAAAAGTTTACCACTAGGACTTACACAAGTTTAGTGCTTGTAACTTTGCTCCTTTTATTATTTGCCGAATACTATTTTAGGATTGAATATACCATTTTAGTTCCTCGAATTGCGATACTATTCGTTAGCGTCATGTATTTGATTTTATATAAAGGAATGCAGTTTCTTCGCTCGTAGTTTGTCAGCGATATGGAATATTTGGTTATCTTCTAAAAGACTGTATATTTTTTTGTGATTCAACCATGTTAATAAGGTACTCACAAATCGTTTCAAAGGAGGCTTAACTATATGCCGAAAGACAGCCAGCCAGATAACAAACAGGCACGTATGGAAAAATGCAATGGACAAACTCCGATTACACGCGAGAACATGAACAAAAATCCCAATGCAAAACATAAGTCCGTAAAGCATAACGACGTATAAGAAGTGAATACGATACCATAGGTAAAGAAAGACAGGATTAGACGCAAAAAGCCGACAATCCTGTCTTTTGCTTTTCTATGGAATATGCTATTCTAGATGTATCTCATTCAACAAATTATGACACTCCAAATAGTTTATAATAGACTCAAGAAATGAACGATCAAGGGAGGAAAGAGTATGTCACGAATTGATAACATGGCCATAGCCCAAGAAAATCGCCAAATTGTAAAAACTGGTGCCTATCAGACGGGAAAGAAGCGCATACCTCTAAAACTGACGAATAACGAAGTTACAGAAGTAGAGGTCTTTTCACCTGAACGAATTGAAAAAATAGTTGAAATATACAAGGTTATGAAAGCAAACGATCACGAGTCTCTTACCATATCCGTACGAAACTGTGACTCATTTTCTGCTGCAAAGCTACTTTACGATAGCGGCAAACAGAATGCCTTGGTAATGAACTTTGCTAATGCAATAAGACCCGGTGGAGGATATCTAAGTGGGGCCAATGCGCAAGAAGAATGCTTGTGCCGTCAAAGTACCCTATATGCTTCCATCAGTTCTAAGAAGGCAGAGGAAATGTACTCCTTTAACGATAAGAAGCGCTTGCCATTTGACTCGGACTATATGTTGTTATCCAAATTTGTGGAAGTATTTCGTGATCCGGACGGGAACTTGCTAGATAATAGCTTTACCACCTCGGTTATGACAATCCCTGCACCAAACTTATTTGGTCGGGCAGCAGATGCTTCTGAAGAAGAAGTGGACAAGATTATGAAGCATCGGATCCGTAACTATTTTACGGTTGCCATTGAATTTGGCTATCGCCATTTAGTACTTGGAGCTTGGGGATGTGGTGCGTTTGGACACAACGCGAAAAATGTAGCAAGATACTTTCGGGAAGTATTATTTGACGAAGGGTATTCTGATTTTTTTAGCACCATTGTGTTTGCCGTACTGGATACCACGTTTACAAGGTATAATTATCATTCCTTTTTGGAGACATTTTCAACGCAATACGCGTTTTAACCTAGTTTCCGATATGTAATTGGCTGGATTGGGTATAGAGGCAAATTTTATTGCCGGTTTGCCCAAAAGTCATCTAAATTTATGGCAGATAAGGCGGTTTTGGGTATAGCAAAGACTTTTCGTTCCTCAATGCCCACAAAAATCGAAATTCTTGGGTATTTGAGCATAAAAAACATATTGTATGCCCAAACCATAGAAATTCCTTGTGCTGCAAAGCTGTTTTTGGGCATAGAAGCTTAATTTTAGTCCTGTATACCCAAATCCACCGAAGGCACGATTGGTTTAAGGCAATCGCCGTAGTCCAAAGGATTGAAAGAAAGCGAAAGGAAGTACATATGGAATGATTACAGTGACAAAGACTACCTTTTTCAACGTCCCTCCTAACCAGGTATTTAAAGTCATAACGAATAACAAGGAATATCGTTGGAGAAGTGACATAAAGAAGATTGATGAGATAGAGAGCGGAAGAACCTTTATTGAGTATACCAAGAAAGGAATTCCTACACTTTTTAACATAACGAAACAAATTCCAAACAAAGAATATTGCTTTACCATGGAGAATAACAATCTACATGGCAAGTGGTCCGGTGTCCTTCAAGAAAAGGAACGAGGAACCTTGCTTACCCTTACAGAAATGATCGAACTTAAGACGAATTTGCTCAAGCCATTTGCGAAGCATTTTCTTATAAAGCAGCAAGAGACCTATGTAAACGACTTAACGAAAGCGTTAACGAAGGAGGGAAAGAGAGAGCAATGAGAAAGAAGTTATTAAAAGCATCCTCATGGATTGGATTGTTTCTTTTTTCAGCATATTCTATCTGGCACCATGCAGTTGCACCTATTCCGGATGTGATTGCTAACCCTATAATGTTTGTCAGCGTACTATTAATGCTAGTAGGGGTAGCCTATGATTTTTATAGTTATGCAAAAAGTAAAAATAGTGGTTCAAACGAATAGTTTATCGAATAAATCAGGAAAGGAGATCGCAGATGACAGCTTGTTACACCTGTCACCTACGAGAACGTCAACATGAAAGTATTATTAATCAATGATTGTGATTATTATGTATATCCAGAAAATATCACAACACTAGAGGAGTTTGTTACCTATGCCAATACCCATATGGGACGCCTTGTTCCAATGCGTATGTTAAAGGAAGATAACAGTGTAAGCCCTTATTACGTAAAAGAAGATATCAAACAATACTACATCAATCCATCCCGCATTGATACCGTAACGGAAGAAGACGTAACCATATTAAGCAAAGCAGAATACGAGCAAGCCTTAGGAAAAGTCGTAAATGGTGTCTGCATTAACTGCCTCTATTATGATGAGGATGGCATATGTCCATGCGAAGACTATAAGGAGAAGCTATCCTTAGACGGCAAGTGTTGGGACTTTGAATCAGACGAAGATGATGAAGATGAATTTGATGGATTTGATTTAGATGACGAAGAATAGTCCATTTCACAGAGATTATCAATAATTTCCAGTTAAAAAATGTAAAAAATGCTTTGCTTTTCCAAAACCATAGTATAAAATGATTACGCGGATTTATAGTTCCGCTAGAGAGGTCAGGATTTATTTATATGTGGTTTTGGTTAGCATTAGCAGCTCTATTTTGTTGGAGCGGATCGGACTTATTTAGTAAAATAGGGTCCAAACCAAATGACAAACACAGTCATTTAAAAATGGTAATGGCAGTAGGCCTAGTAATGGGACTACATGCATTCTATGAGATTTTCGTGGGAGGCGTAAGCATTACGATGCAAGACTTCCTTACGTATTTACCAGTCTCATTTCTTTATATCTTGTCTATGACATTCGGATATGTTGGATTACGTTATATCGAGTTATCCATCTCATCCCCAATCTGTAATTCTTCAGGTGCACTCGCTGCAATCTTCCTTTTCGTATTCCTTGGTGAACGTTTAGAATTCTTAAATGTAGTTGCGATCAGTATTGTATGTGTGGGCGTAATCTGCCTTGGTGTTGCAGAAATGCTTGAAGATGAAGAGCTAAGAACTCGCCGTCAAGAACAAGCAAATATTAAATACAGCAAAAGTTTTCTTGCAATCATGCTTCCGGTTCTTTATTGTATCATCGATGCAATTGGAACAGTAGCGGACAGTATCGTATTAGAAACATTAAATGAAAGTACAGCCAATGTAGCTTACGAGCTTACATTCTTAGTACTTGGTATTCTTGCTTTTATTTATGTTGTTGTAATCAAGAAAGAAAAACTTACAAAACAAGCAGAAGGACCGAAATTAATCGGTGCAGTATTCGAAACAGCTGGACAGTTTGCCTATATCTTTGCAATCAGTGCAAATGCAATTGCAGCAGCTCCAGTAATCTCCGCATACTGTGTGTTATCTGTTGTTTGGAGTAGAATTTTCTTAAAAGAAAAGTTATCCCGCTGGCACTACGCATCCATTGGTATTTGTATCATTGGTATTGTGATCTTAGGTGCTTTAGAAGGCTAATATAATAACGGAGTATTACAGTGAACTAATATTTAGTCCATTGTGATACTCCGTTTTGTCGTTTTATAGACAAGATACACCATGTTGATTAGTTTAGCTAGACGAACCTTAAGAATTCAAGTATAATGTTCCTAATATACAAACAAATCAGACTAGGAGAGCAATACATGTTAGAAAACTTTATTCAATTAGACGGTAATATCTTACTATGGATTCAAGAGTACGTACGAAATGATGTATTAACCCCTGTTTTTAAATTTATTACGCATTTAGGGGATAGCGGTATGATCTGGATCGTACTTTCCCTTTTATTATTAATTTCAAGAAAAACGAGAAAAGTAGGACTTGCTTCATTACTTGCCCTGTTATTCTCTTTACTTGTAAATAACGGCATTTTAAAAAATCTAGTTGCAAGAACAAGACCATACGATGTGGTAAATGGCTTACAATTGTTGATCGAACGTCAAACGGATTTTTCCTTCCCATCTGGGCACACAGGAAGTTCCTTTGCCGCAGCAGTCGTAATGTTCCATGCTCTTCCAAGAAAATATGGCGTTCCTGCATTAGTGTTAGCCTTCCTAATCGCGCTATCTCGTCTCTATGTGGGCGTTCATTATCCAACCGATGTCATCTTTGCTGCATGCAGTGGAACCGTACTTGGAATCCTTGCCTATAGGGTTACTGATGTGTTCTGGGACCGAGTGGTACTAAGTAGAAAAGTCAAAAGTTAATAGTTTCATAGATATTAAGTCACAATTTATCCCTGCAATGATAAATTGTGACTTTTTGTATTTTCTAAAGAGATTATTAAGTTTTCCGCTTTAATATTGACAAATTCTAGGAAAAAGGATTATAAAGGAATTAGCAATTGTAAAAAATAGGAGGTAACATAAATGAACCACTTTATCGCAGAATATCTAGGAAATATAATTCCTGTATCCTTTAATCTATCCCAGGATGGGGAAATCGTAAAAATAGGGAAAGACGAACCAGAATTTACAGTCACTTTACATAAAGATCTTTCAAAAGAGGAATTATTAACAAGTACGTCACTTGCTTTAGGCGAAGCCTATATGCGAGGAGACATCGAAGTCGATCATGATTTATATGAAGTCTTAAATAAATTTATGGGACAAATGGACAAATTCAGTTCCAATAAGTCCGTTCTTAAGAAATTAATCTTCACTTCAAAATCCAAGAAAAATCAAGAAAAAGAAGTAACCAGCCATTATGATATCGGTAATGACTTCTATTCCTTATGGCTCGATGAGTCCATGAGTTATTCCTGTGCTTACTTTAAGAATGAAAGTGATTCGCTATATCAAGCACAGGTAAACAAAGTAGAACATACTCTTGAAAAATTACATTTAGAAGAAGGCATGACCCTTCTTGATGTCGGCTGTGGATGGGGCTTCTTACTAAAATATGCCGCTAAGAAATATCATATCAAAGGTACCGGCATTACATTAAGTAAAGAACAATATAAGAAATTCAGCGAAGACATCAAAGCAGAAGGATTAGATAATGTGCTGGATGTTAAATTAATGGATTATCGTGACTTACCTAAGAGCGGCCTTATGTTTGACCGTATTGTCAGCATCGGTATGATGGAGCACGTTGGCCGTGGTAATTATGAGTTATTCTTAGACTGTATGAAATCCGTATTAAAACCTAAAGGTCTATTCTTATTACATTACATTAGTGCACTTCAAGAATTCCCTGGAGATGCATGGATCAAACGATATATCTTCCCAGGCGGAGTTATTCCAAGCCTTCGTGAGATTATCAATATTATGGGCGATAAACATCTATATACGTTGGATGTAGAAAGCCTGCGCCGCCACTATAATCGAACTTTACTATGCTGGAGAAAGAATTTCTTAGAGCATCGTGATCAGATTGTGCAAATGGAAGGCGAAGAGTTCGCACGCATGTGGGAAATTTACCTTTCAGCCTGTGCTGCAACCTTTAATAACGGAATTATTGATGTTCACCAAATCCTTATGTCCAATGGAGTAAATAACGATTTACCAATGACAAGAATCGTTTAGTTTCCATAGAATTTGTAATTTGTCGAATGAGTTTTTTGAAAATCGTACATGCTACTAGTAAACAAAGAAAAAGGAGCTAGTATGAAACAAAAATCAGAACAAGACAAAACAACAATTGCAACAACAAGTACTAATACATCTGAAAGTGCTGAACGCGACAGTATGAAAGACAAGATCAATCTTGATTATGACTGGAATACAGAATATGGCGACGGAGATATTCCAAATGTAGACAAATAGCTTGCAGAAATAAAAAAACTTGACAAAAAATAAAGTTTTTTATACACTGTTTTTCGTAAACAGCGCAACTACATTTATTTGTAGGTTCTAACTAGTGAGGGGGAACGCCCTGACTAGTTTAGTACATAAATATTCCTAATTGACTTCCTTTCTAGCCAATTTCATCAAAATAGAGTATAATTTTACATCATACTTTTACATAAGAAAGGAAGTCTTTATGAATACGATTATTCAAGCAGAAGAACGAACTTGTTCTTATACTACTTACTTTTTAGATAGCAAGACGCCAAAACCGGTCGTCGTTATTTGTCCAGGAGGAGCCTATCGCTGGCGATCCGAACGTGAATCAGCGCCAGTTGCAAAGGCATTTAATCAAAACGGCTATCATGCGGTTGTCTTAAATTATACGGTTGAACAAGAGGAAGAGTTACTAGATAGGCCTCTTCTTGATTTATCTTGGGCAGTTAAGCACCTTCGGCAAAATGCCGCAGCCTATTTGATCGATCCAGACAAGATTATCCTTTGTGGTTTCTCCGCAGGTGGACATCTTGCAGCCAGTCTTGGTGTCTTTTGGGCCGACCAAATTCGTTTTCCAACTAAGGAAGAACAACAATTACATAAACCAAATGCGCTTATTTTAGGATATCCGGTCATTACGGCAGGAACTTACGCCCATAGAGGAAGCTTCCAACGCTTATCTGAAGAACTCGCAGTTCAACAGGAGTATTCGTTAGAAACGAAGGTAACAAGCAAGGTTCCTCCCTGTTTTCTCTGGCATACCATGACCGATGCGTCTGTTCCAGTCCATAACAGTATCTTATTTGCCACAGCTTTGCATCAAAATGATGTAAGCTGTGAGATGATGCTCTTTCCAAAAGGGCCTCACGGCTTATCGTTAGCAACGAAAGAAGTAGAAGACGAGGCTCATCCTGGAATGGCGGATCCTCATGTAGCACGCTGGTTTAACCAATGCATTGACTGGCTTTCCACACTATAAAATTTGATGAATTGGGCATAACAGCATTTTAATTTGATATACGCCAAAAACGGCTGAATTCTAGAAAAACGGAAGTTTTCGACCAACAGTAACTTGTTGCGAAAGCTTCCGTTTTTTCTATTTTCCGACTAAAACCAGCTCCTATCAACCTTATGTAACTAAATCACAGAAAGACAGCACATACTAATCTATACTCATAGTATAACTTTAATGTTTATGGAGGTAGTTATGAAGAATAAATGGTTAGTACAAGCACTTGTTTTAGGAATTTCATTTTTTGTTGCAATTTACTTAATGCAGCCAATTGGGGTCTCGACACAGTTTAATGTGCTGGATGGAATCATTCAAAGCACAGTGGATCAAGACTTGATCACTGAAAATCCGGATCGTTCCACTGGATATGAAAGCACCAATGCATACTATGATTTACATGATGGCAAATTAGCAAAGCAAATAAAGGAACCGATTAATTATAGCTTTGTCTTTGTCTTGGCAATTCCATTTGGCGCAGCGATTGGAAGGCTGCTTAATAAAAGACGAAGAAATCAGGCATTTGTAGATAATCCAATTGATGATTATCCATTGGAAGGAAATTTAATCACACGCTATGCACGAAGCTTTATTGCAGGATTTTTGCTTCTTTTTGGAGCTAGAATGGCTGGCGGGTGTACTAGCGGCCATATGATGAGCGGCATGATGCAAGGAAGTGTCAGTGGTTTCCTATTTGCAGCAGCTGTATTTATTGTTGCCATTCCGGTAGCTATATTCACGGATAAAAACAGAAAGAGACAGTAGGGGGAACATATATGAAAGACATTATATTAGCTATTTTTCTTGGAGGATTTTTCGGATTTGCCCTTTACTATGTAGGAGCAAGCAATCCTGCCAATATCTTAAGCATGCTACGCTTAAAGAAGCTTCGTTTAATGAAAGTAATTGTATTTGCCATTGGAGTAGGCTCATTTCTTGTAGGACTTACCGGCATATTTGGCGTATTTCCAGTGAATCATTTTAATATTAAGACCACAAATCTTGGTGTAATACTAGGCGGACTGATCTTTGGCGTAGGATTTGGCTATGGTGGTACTTGCCCTGGGACTTCTGTTGCTGGAATTGCCGACGTTGCGTATAAAAAATCAATCAGTACCATACTTGGCGGCTTAACAGGTGCCTTTGTATTTGCAATTTCTTACCAAGCAATCGCCTCAACAGGATTATTTAACGCTTTTGCCCTTGGGAAATTATCATTATTTCATATCTCAGACAGTATTCCCTATGTAATTAATCTAGGGATGTCAGGTATGTTGATTTTGGGAATACTCTTTATGGCCATTGGTTATATTCTTCCAGGTGAAGGGAGAAAAATGTAAATTATCGGTTTCAATTGGAATCAATGGTAGTCAATGTAACTTATGTCCTATATCTAAATATGTCGTATTTTGATATTATTAATCTAAGCGATAAGCAAGCCGAGGTAATCGCTCATTACCTTGGCCCTTATTGTACATATTAGGGAAAACCGTTCAATAAATTTAAAGGAGGATTTTGTAATGAAAGCAAAAAAACACGTAAAAAGAGCAATCGCGCTCTCCGTTATAGCATCCACGACCTGCTATAATGTGCTTGCCGTATCTGCATCACCAGCAACTCTATTAGCAGTTAGTCCTAGTGGATATACGGTAACTTCATTTCAATTCAATCAAGTGGGAGGGGACTATGAATCAGCTTATGCCACATGGCAGGCTGTAGCAAATGTAGATGGCTACCATGTATACTATAAGCAGGCAGATCAGGGAGACGCTGCTTACAAACAACTTGATGATCAATTAGTACGACAATATTCTACATATTTTAGAGCCGACGTTGTCGGAATTCCTGCTGGAGACTATGTAATGAAAGTAGTACCAGTCAAAGATGGAAAAGAGACAGCAAACGCTGCTACAACTGAACGTATCAATGTATTATCCCATGTTCGCGAAGGATTTGCATTTTCTAAGAATTCTACATATGGCACTGGCTCCGGCGGTTATAATGACGATGGAAGTGTGCCAGACGACGCTCAAATTATTTACATAACAAAAGATACAGCAAATACAGTTAGTCTTGACGTCATTACTGACGACAAAGGGAAAAAGACAACGTGTACAGGAATTGCTGATATCTTAGCAAAACGACAAAAAGCAAAAGACAAACGTCATTTAATCATTCGTATGGTTGGTCTACTAGAAGCTTCTGATATCAACGGTTTAAATGGAAGTAACTATTTACAACTAAAAGGCTGCCACAATGTGACATTCGAAGGAATTGGAAATGATGCAACCGCATCCGGATGGAGTTTCTTAATCCGTGATGCTAGAAATGTAGAAATTCGTAATATTGGTGTTATGTTATTTAAAGATGACGGTATTTCCATGGATACCAATAATGAAAATATCTGGGTTCACAACAATGATATCTTCTATGGTGCTCCAGGAAGTGATTCTGATCAGGTAAAAGGTGACGGTTCTTGTGATGTAAAAGGGAAATCCACATATGTAACCGTATCCTATAACCATTTTTATGACTCAGGCAAAAGTTCTTTATGTGGAATGAGTGATAGTGAAAACTTCTATGTATCTTACCACCATAACTGGTTTGACCACTCCGACTCCCGTCATCCAAGAATTCGTGTCGGTACCATCCATATTTACAACAATTATTTTGATGGAAACTCCAAATACGGTGTTGGCGTAACGAAAGGATCCAGTGCATTTGTAGAAGCCAATGCGTTCCGTAATTGTAAATATCCAATGCTTACTTCACTACAGGGAAGCGATATTGCAACTAATTCAAAAGGAACATTTTCCGGTGAGCCAGGTGGTATGATCAAGGCTTACAACAATAAAGTTGAAGGTGCAACAGGTTTGGTCTATGCAAATGAAGACAGCACTCAATTCGATGCTTATCTTGCTACTGACCGTAACGAAAAAGTACCAAGTACATATAAATCCTTAAGTGGATCCAATACATACAATAATTTTGATACAAATAGCAGCATTATGTATTCATATGCGCCAACAGCTACAGAAGATGTTGTTGAAAACGTTACTTCTTATGCAGGACGTATGACTGGCGGAGACTTAAACTTCACATTTAATAATGCAGTAGATGATGAAAGCTATGTAATCAATACCGCATTAAAAAATAAGCTTACCAATTATAAATCTGATTTAGTGTCCGTTGGTGGAGATCAGTCAACTGATATACCAGTTGTAACTCCAACGATTGTTCCAACGGCTACCGCTACAGTGGCACCAACCGTAAAACCAACAGCAACAGTAGTTCCTACCGTAAAACCAACAATGGCTCCAACGGCTACTCCGGAAGCAACAAGCACTCCAGAAGTTACACCAGAAACAACTGCTACAGCAGGTCCTACAGCGGCTCCAGGAGGAGATACTTCTATTGGTGACTTAACTAGCACTGGTTCTTATACAAACTTAGCAGAAGCAGAAGATGCTTCCTTTAAAAATGTCCTTTATGTAGCTCCAAACGGTTCTGCTACAGCAACAGGAACATTAACTTCTCCACTTGATCTAGAAACAGCACTTACAATTTCCGCTAAAAAAGACAATGTGGCAATCCTTATGACAGAAGGAACTTATGCATTTGACCATCAGCTTACCATTCCAAAGACTATGAGTGGCGCCGCCGATGCTTACAATGTATTAAAGGCTTGCAAGGGAGCGAACGTAACACTTGACTTCTCCAGCCAGCCATACAGCAATACAACAGCAAATAATGCCCGTGGTTTACAATTAAATGCAGACTACTGGTATGTAGGTGGAATTACCATTTACGGTGCAGCAGATAATGGAATGATGTTATCGGGAAGCCATAATATCATCGAAAGATGTACTTTTGACTCTAACCGTGATACCGGTCTTCAAATCAGCCGTTCCAGCTCTTCTGTAACAAATTATGCAGACTGGCCAAGCTATAACAGCGTATTAAACTGTACTTCTAAAAATAACTGCGATCCAGCTACTTATGAAAATGCAGATGGTTTTGCTGCAAAATTAACTTGTGGTGACGGAAATATATTTGATGGCTGTATTTCCCATAACAACAGTGATGATGGCTGGGATCTTTACGCTAAGACTGCAACAGGCCCTATCGGTGTCGTTACAATTAAAAACTGTATTGCTATGAGAAATGGTATTACAGAAAATGGTACTACTAAGAGCTCTTGTGATGGAAACGGTTTCAAATTAGGCGGTTCCGGCGTAGGTACACCTCATGTCGTAGTAAACTGTCTTGCTGTTGAAAACTTACATCATGGTTTTACAGACAATAACAATCCAAGCGCCTTAACACTTATGAATTGTACTGCATTTGATAATAACAAAGGCGGAAGCAAGAATAACTTCAGTTTATATCGTTGTAAAGATGCACATATTGCAAATTGCGTATCCTATACAACAAATAAGACTTCCGATAAGTTTATGAACTTAAGTGCTGAATACACAGTTCTTTACAACAGCAGCAAATGGTATAAGGTTACAGACTTACAAGCAATGGATACTTCCTCTAAAACAGGAAGAGGAGAAGCAACTTCAACTGCAATTATAGCAAATGACTTTGTTAATGCTAAAGTTCCTGCAGTAGGCACTAACTTTGACAACGTTTGGAGAAATGCCGATGGAACAGTAAATACAAATGGTGTTGCAATCATTACTGCAGACAGTGCATATGCAGACTTCTCTACGGATGGCGGTGTCATCGGTACAAGATTTACTTCTAACACAAATGCAGAAGTAACAACTGTTCCAGTTGCCAAAGAGGATCATGTGGTTGAGACTCCAGCTCCTACACAAGAACCTACACAGGCACCAGCGGAAACTCCTGAACCAACGAAGGCACCTGTCGTTACAGAAGCTCCAACTCAAGCACCAACTGCTTCTCCGGAGCAAACTGAAGCACCAGAAGTAACTGAAGCACCAACAGTAACACCAGCGCCAACAGAAACTCCTGTTCAAACAGAAGTTCCAAGTGAAATGACACATAATTTCACAACAGACAAAAAAGCAAGTAAAGACTTCTCCATTTCAGGGAATCTCTCTACAAGCAAAGGTACGGTAAACTATAATGGCCTTAGCTTAACAACTTGTTTAAAGATGGAATCTTCCACTACGATTTCCTTTACTGCCAAAGAAGACTGCACACTTACTCTTGTATTTAACTCCTCTTGCAATAAAGCCATTGTAATTGATGATACTGAGTACAAAGTAAAAGACGGTGTCTTACAAGTAGCATTAACAAAGGGAAAACATGTGATTAAAAAGGAAGACAGCAATGTGAATCTATACTATATCAAAGTTACATATTAAGAATTTTACGGGGTATCGAACAAATGTTTGGTGCCCCGTATTTTTTATACTTTTTCCAATTCAAATGTTATGTATTCTAAAGTAAAACTCTAAAAATGCTTGTTTCAAGCAGTCTCACTCTTTTATAATATAAAACATTTTATAGAACCAGTAGCAATCCTTTTACCTGTTCATACAATAAGTCATAAGTTTACGACGGGAAAGGAAGAGTATATTATGTGTGGAATTGCAGGATTTTGTAATTTACACGGAAATTATACGGAACATGAAGGCTACTTTAATACACTCCTTTATGATATGGCACAAAGCATTAAGCATAGAGGGCCGGATGATCAGGGAATTTACCTTAACGAACATATTGGACTTGCTCATCGAAGACTCTCCATTATTGATTTGCTATCAGGTGGACAGCCTATGATCAAATATCACAATGAAGCCAAGTACGTCATTGTATATAACGGAGAATGTTACAATATGGAGGAGCTAAGAAATGACTTAATTCACAAGGGATATACCTTTACAACGACCTCAGACACGGAAATCCTATTAGTCGGCTACATTGCCTATGGACCAGACTTTGTAACCCGTGTAAATGGAATCTTTGCCTATGCCATATGGGATGAACAGAAGGAGGAACTCTATCTATTTCGAGATGGATGCGGCGTAAAGCCTTTATTTTATGCAATTGTAGACGATACGATTGTCTTTGGCTCCGAACTAAAAGCATTATTTTCAAGCAAATTGGTCACTGCAAAGCTGAATAAAGACGGCTTAAATCAGATTTTTAGTATCGGTCCGGCAAAAACCTATGGCCATGGAGTCTTTGAAGGAATCAACGAAATATTGCCTGGACAGTATTTAAAATATGCCCAAAATGGCAAGGAAGAACATATGTTCTTTTCCTTGGTAAGTAAACCTCACACAGATAGCTATAAAGACACTATAGAGAAGACAAGATACTTAGTTCGTGATGCGATTCGCCGCCAGATGGTGTCCGATGTTCCAATCTGTACCTTCTTATCCGGCGGTATCGACTCAAGCATCGTAACTGCCGTCTGTGCACACAAATTAAAAGAAGAGGGAAAACAACTTACTACTTTCTCCTTTGACTTTATCAATAATGACAAATACTTTAAGTCCAATTCGTTTCAGCCATCAAGAGATCGCCCATATGTAGATCTATGCGTTAATCATATGGGAACCAAGCATTACTATCTGGAATGTAAAAATAGCATACTTGCCAACTACCTATATGATGCCGTAGATGCCAGGGACCTGCCTTGTATGGTGGATGTAGAAAGCTCACTTTTATATTTCTGTCGTGAAGTAAGCAAATCCTATAAGGTTACCTTAACCGGTGAATGTGCCGATGAAATCTTTGGAGGGTACCCATGGTTCCATGATCCAAAAGTATTTAAGACGCATCATTTTCCATGGTCTAGTGATATGGAAGCAAGAAAGATCGTACTAAATGATGAATTTATTGATTGCCTTGGCATGGACGAATATGCACTGGCTACCTATGAGAAGTCAGTAAATGAGACACCAAGGCTAGATGGGGAGTCAAAAGAAGAAGCCAGAAGGCGTGAGATCTCGTATCTCAACATTAAATGGTTTATGCAAACACTACTAGACCGTATGGACCGTACCAGCAGCTTCTCCGGCTTAGAGGCTAGAGTTCCTTTGGCAGACACCAAGTTATTAGAATACGTTTGGAATGTTCCTTGGGAAATGAAATGCAATCATGGCTTGGTAAAAAGCCTATTACGTGAGGCAGGACGAGACTTTGTTCCAGAAGAAGTTCTATTCCGTAAAAAGAGCCCTTATCCAAAGACATATGACCCAACCTTTGAACAACAGATCTCCAAGCGGTTACTAGATGAAATTGCATTACCCGATGCTCCAATCAATGACTTTATTGATAAAAATAAGTTATATAAGTTTATAGAAAGTCCAAAAGATTATGGAAAGCCTTGGTATGGACAGTTAATGGCAGGTCCACAGATGATTGCCTATCTGCTGCAAATTAACTACTGGTTGAAGAAATATAAGATCGAAGTACATCTATAGATAACAGGCTAGATTTATGCTAGTATATTTAGTAATAGAAAAAGTAACATGGAAACCAACGAGAGGGACTTCATGTAAGCTCCCTCTCCATTTTATGCGGTCTGTTAACAATTACCGCAAATACGAGAGGTGACTGAATGATCTTAGTCATAGAAGACAATGAAGATTTAAATAAAATGGTGCGGGAGGCGCTAGAGGATGCTTCCTATCATGTAGATTCCTCCTTTACAGGCATGGACGGGCTTGCCAAGCTAAAGCAAAATACATATGAGCTAGTTCTGTTGGACTTAATGCTTCCCTTTACAAGTGGAGATCGCATTTTAAAAGAGTTTCGAGAATTTAGTGATACACCAGTTATTATTATTTCGGCTAAAGATATGGTAACAACAAAGATTGATTTATTACGACTAGGAGCCGATGACTATCTGACCAAGCCATTTGATTTAGGAGAACTACTTGCAAGGGTAGAGTCCACCCTACGTCGAGTACATAAAAAGGAACTAAAAAGTGAACGTATTACCTATGAAGAATTAACCTTAGATCCATCAAGCAAGAGAGTCTTTGTTGGCAAGCAGGAAGCCAACCTCACGCAAAAAGAATATCTGCTCTTAGAGCTCTTGCTTGTAAATAAGGGACAAGTCTTTACGAAATCCAGTCTTTATGAGAAAATCTGGGGCGAAGAGTTTTTTGGAGATGATAATGCAATCAAGACACATATCAGTAATCTCAGAAGCAAGTTAAAGAAATCCGGTGCAACAAAGGACTACATAGAAACCGTGTGGGGCTTAGGCTACCGTCTACATATAAAGTAATACTTACATTTTCTTTACCTTTCAAGCATCATCCTTAACCTTTTCTAAACCTTTGCTCCGTATAGTATAAACAAAAGGAGGGTGATAGAAATGAATGAAACAATAGTAACCGTAAAAAACCTCACCAAATCATTTAAAACATTTACTGCACTTCATGATGTGTCCTTATCATTAGAAAATGGAAAGATCTATGGATTAATTGGTCAGAATGGAGCTGGTAAGACGACCTTTATGCGTCTGCTTTGTGGCTTTAGCTTTCCGACCAGCGGAACTATAGAACTATTCGGAAAGACAAAAGAGCGTGATTTAATTGAAGAACGGGAGCGAATCGGCTGTATAATTGAAAATCCAGGATTAATTTCAAATATGAGTGCTGCTGAAAACCTAGAATATCATAGAGTACTTCGAGGTATTCCAAATAAAGACTGTATAGAGGACTTACTAGCAATCGTTGGACTAGAAGATACAAAGAAGAAGACGAAAGACTTTTCCTTAGGAATGAAACAACGGCTTGGTATCGCCATTGCATTACTAGGCAATCCGGAGCTATTAATTTTAGATGAACCAATCAATGGCCTTGACCCAGTTGGCGTGGTGGAAATTCGTGAACTGCTAAAGCGCCTCTGCAAAGAACGTCATATTACGATATTAATCTCTAGTCACAACCTGCCAGAGCTATATCAGACCGCTACCGACTATATCATCATTCATCAAGGGGAACTAAAACAAATGCTTACTCTAGATGAACTGGAAGACAAATGCAAACATCATTTAAAGATTTCCTGTGAAAACACAGAAAAACTACTTTTAATTCTAGAACAGCAACTTAAAACAAATAATTTTATAGTTATGCCGGACCATACCGTAAAGCTCTATGATTACGTAGATGAAAAGGAGAAAGTAGCAAAGGCTATTTTTGATAGCGGCATGTACCCACTTAACTTCTCCTGTGAGGGAGACACGTTAGAAAATTATTTTATCTCTGTTGTTGGGAGGAATGAAGAATGAATATTATAAAATCAGATTGTTATCAGATAGTACGTAGTAAAATGTTTTGGATTATCTTAGTGTTTACCACTTTATGTGGAGTCGGTATTACACTTATCTCCCGTGGACTGGCAGCAGGTACGCTTGGTACGGAGTTTATCGGAACTGCCTCTGGCCTGATGGATAACATGGTCATCTCCATTGTAGGACCAATCCTGATTGCAACCTACTTATGTAATGACTTTACCAATAAGACCATCCACTCGGCAATCCTTTACGGACATGGAAGAAGAAGCATCCTATGGGCGAAAGTCATTCCTTACTCGCTTATGGTCTTTGCATTATTACTTCCTTATGCCATCAGCACCTTTATCGGCTTTCTATCAGGAAACAGCTTTAGCTTGGACTTTGCCAATGCAATTGACTCCTCCTATATGATGATTCTGGCAAAACAAGGAGCATTTGCGAGAGACTTTAATACAATTGGGAAGTTAATACTGGTATTATTTGTCCTTGCAATTATCTACTTATCAAGGCTAAGCCTAATCTTCTTACTAAGCTACGTAATCCGTAAGCCAATTGCAGTCATCGGAATCGGTGTTCTCTTAGAAAATGGCCTAAGCATCTTGGCAGCAGTAGTATCTAAGTCAGAAGCTGTAAACTCTTGTTTATCCTGGACGCCATTTACCGCAATGCGTGATAATATCACATTATCTGCAAGCGTTCCAGAGCTATTGAAAATAGCTGCAACAAGCATTCTATTTCTCGTAATCGTAGTCAATATTACGACTGCATTCTTTAATAAATCAGAAATTAAATAAGGAGGCTAATCCATGAGAATTCTCGCTATCCTTTTAGGTCTCGTTATCCTGTCCTTGCTGGCTTACCTTCATCTTCTAAAACATGAGTTGCAGAGAATGAAGGCAAGATTACAGAAACGTCAAACAGAAGGATCTCACCAATTTCTAGCAATTGACTTAATCAATAAGGATTTAGAAGAATTAGCTACAGAAATCAATAAGTGTCTTCAGGCAGAGGAAACCCTCTGCCTGAAGGCCGTTCGCGAAGAAAATGAATTTAAAGAGCTAATTGCGAATATCTCTCATGACCTTCGTACTCCCCTGACCGCAGTAAAAGGATATTTGCAGTTACTACAAAATACACCATTAAACAGCAACCAAACAGAAAAACTTTTGATTGCCAGCAAGCATGTAGAAGAACTTGGCATTCTAATTGAACATTTTTTTGAATACTCCTATTATTTAAATAGTCCTCCTGTCGTAGAGAAGGAATCATTTAATCTAACCAATCTTGTGCTGGAATGTCTCGCAACATCAGTTCCTATGTTTGAAGCAAAAGGTCTTTCCTTAAACCTATTAAAGCAAGAGCAGGCAACTGTAATCGCCGATAAAGAGCTTGTGACAAGGATGATCCAGAATCTGATCCGAAATTGTCTGATGCATGCAACGGGAGAAGTAAAAATAGCAATTCTTAATATCACACCAACCTGCCAAGTACATTTCATCAATCAGGTCTCAAAGGAAAATGAACCAGACTGCAGTCGAATCTTTGAACGATTTTACTCAAGTAATAGGGCAAGAAGCCATTCCACAGGCTTAGGGCTTGCCATTGTCAAAGTACTGGCAGAAAATATGGGCGGAAGTGTTGGAGCTTCCATAAATGAAAATGAGCTTGATATATGGTTTGAATTGTAATTTTAGTAAGAATAATAGCACCCTTTGTTATATTTTGCATATATTATACTATAATAACATATAGGTTGATGCTAATATGTGTTGGAACAATTCTTGGTATTCTTATTCTGGTTGCGGAAACAACTGGGGTTCTTGGAATAATGGCTGCGGCTGGAACAACGGCTGCAATGGCTGCTGGGGAAGCGGCTGGGGCTGGAATAACTGTTGTGGCTGGAACAATGGCTGTAATTGGGGCTGTGGCTGGAACAATGGTTGTGGCTGTGGCAATCGCTGGTTCTTCTAATCGTTCTTATCCCATTATATATAATAAAAAACGACTATTCCTTATAATGTGGATAGTCGTTTTTTCTATTATATAATTCTTTTTAGGACAAATTGTAACATATTTTATACCCTTACATATACTATAGTATAAATATAAAATATAGGTTGATGTAAAATGTGCTGTTGGAATAATTCTTGTAATTGTGGATGTAATAATAGCTGCGGAAAAAATAACGGCAGACGCGGTGTCAGAGATGGTGTCAGATACGGAAATAGACTCGGTGGCAGAGATGGCGGCAGACGCGGTGGCAGACGTGGTCATGGTTGTGGACAAGACAACGGATACGGTTACTATGATAACGCTAATTACTATGATGGCTATAATTGCTATGACTATAGCCAATATTACGATGACGGTAATTTTTCAAATTACGGCTGTGGCTGTAATCGTAATTTCTTCTAGTAATACCTATCTTATCTCTATTAATTAGAGCTCTTTAGATTTTAAATCATTTAGTTCGTATAATATATAATTTCATTATAACAAAGTGTGTGTTCCACATATTCTCGTGTCTTAAGTCCCTTGTAAGGAACACACACTTTTCTCTCGCGCGAAGCTGATCGTGTTAGCGATATACAACTTTTAGCTGAGTGTGCATTCTACGCCCTTCTTTTTAGGGCGTTTTTTAGTGAATAGGAAACTTCTCAAAGAGAAAATTCCTATTCACTAAAAAACGCTGTTTGTATTCATATGGACAGCCTTTTTGGTACATACTAACAGAGTAACAAAAAAGATAAGAAAGAGTGGTAATATATGGTTAATGATGATACTATTAAACTATTAAAAGAATGCAATGCAGGCGTAAAAATGGCCGTGTCATCCATTGATGAACTACTTGATAAAGTGCAAGATGAGTCTTTAAAAAATCGATTAATAGAGAATAAGAATGATCATACCAAACTAGGTGATCAGACGCATCAATTACTATTAGAATATCATGACCAGGATAAGGAGCCGAATGCCATCGCAAAGGCAATGTCTTGGATGAAGACAAACTATAGCATGATGAAGAATAATAGTGATAGTGAAGTAGCCAAGCTTATTATAGATGGTTCAACAATGGGAATCCAGTCTCTAAAAAACTATCTAGACCAATATCAAGCTGCAGATGAGCAATCCAAAGGAATTACAAAAAAATTAATTCATATTGAAGAGACATTAAGTACCGATTTACAAAAATATCTATAAGTATTTAAAGCAAGAGATTACGTAATCCGTAGTCTTTTGCTTTATCATAATTAACTAAGGGGGCATAGTATGAAATCAAAAAAGCCATATATTCAATATGCAATCTTTTTTACGGTCTGTCTTATTTTTTATATCGTATTTCGAAATTCTCTATCTGAAATATGGAAGCAGGTCTGTAGTACTAATATCATCGTGTTGCTTGCAATCTCAGCCGCCGCCATCCTTTATTATTTTTTTGAAGGCCATATTACATATCTGCTGGCAAGAGAGCATCGGGATGACTATACCTATTTGAAAGGACTTAAAAATTCCTTTTTTGCTAGCTTTTATCGAGTTGCAACTTTAGGAAGTGCAGGCGGCATGTCCGCAATCTATAATCTATATTTAGACCATATTCCAGTAAGCGATGGAATTGGCCTTTATTTTGTAGGCTATGTAATTCATAAGATTGCCATATTACTCTATGGAATTGCCATCTTGGTAATCCGTCCTCAATGGGTCCACAGATATTTTTTCGAATATGCCTGGTACTTTGTATATGCATACGTATTAGGAATTGCTGTACTTGTAGGATTAATCCTTTTATGTGTATGTCCTTATGCCTATCGATTAGCAAGCTTCCTGCTTACAAAATTACAACGTAAGATTCCAAAACGTGCAGAACAGCTACAAACACTGGACCAAAAACTAGTAGCATTACAAACAGAAACCCGCTCCTTATTAAAAAATAAGTTATTGATCCTTCGTCTACTCCTAAATGACATATGCAAGCTGACTACATACTATATCATTCCTTACTTAATCTTTATGCAGTCCGGCAGCCTACATGCAGCTGACTCGATCTCTCTCGTGGCAATCATCTATATCCTTGCTGCGGCAGTACCAACACCTTCAGGAGTTGGATCAATTGAAGCCGTCTATGTGCTTTTGAGCGTTAAATTTATGAGCAGCATTGAGGCTGCCTCCTCCATGTTATTATTCCGATTTGCAACGATGATCGTACCATGTGTAATTGGTGGAATATACATTCTCCTACGTAATCTTTTAACGTCAAAAAAGATAAAAAAATGTAATAATGGATGATTTTACGAATGATTCAATGTTTTTACTCATATATTTAATATAAGATGAGATAATATCGCCTTAAAACTAAAAATATAGAGAAAGGGATCTGTGTAAGATGAAGAAATATTATTATGGGATAAATAAGATGAATCATTACTTTGAAGGATGGTATTTCAAACAAGTTTTCAATGGACAAACCATCGTTTTCATTCCAGGTATTAGCTATGCAAATGAAACAAAAGAAGCGTTTATACAAGTAATTGTAAACGACATATCTACCTTCATTTCTTTTTCAATCGATGAGTTCTACGCAAAAAAGGATGAGCTGTTTATTCAAATCGGTGGAAATATTTTTACAAAGAGAGGAATCAAGATTTGTATTCATAAATGTGGAATTAATATCGATGGCGTAATCCGCTTTGGCAAGTTAAATCCATTGAAATATAGCATTATGGGGCCATTACAATGGTTACCGCTATTAGAATGTTCCCATAATATCATCAGTATGGATCATTCGGTTTACGGTCATTTAACGATTGATGGAAAAGCCATAGTTATTTCCCGTGGACGTGGCTATATTGAATCCGATCATGGACGCAGTTTCCCTAAAAATTATATTTGGAGTCAGTGCAATCAATTTACAGAGCCATTTACAAGCATTATGGTAGCAGTAGCAGATGTTCTCATTCATAAGGTAATGTTTCAGGGAACCATTGCCGTTATTCTATATAAGGGAATCGAGTATCGATTTGCTACATATCTTAACGTAAAAGTGAAAGTATGTACAAAAAATAAGATTGTCCTTACACAGAATGGTATGATCCTTAAAGTTCATCTGTGTAAAAACAATCATGTAAAATTAATGGCACCAAAGAATGGATCTATGGCTAGAACCATTCATGAAAATGTAAATAGCAAGGTGCATTATTATTTTGAAGTAAATCATCGCGTTCTGTTAGATGAAATCTGTGATGTGGCAAGTTATGAGTCGGTCATGGATGTCAATCATTTTCTTCCCTAACTTATTATTTTAAATATTGGCCCATTAAAACACCCATTACTGAAGCCATCATTAATCCCCTTGTCCATCCGCTGGAATCACCTAAGCAATATAATCCTTTGATATTGGTGGTAAAGTTCTTATCCATCTTGACACGATTTGAATAGAACTTTAGTTCCGGCGAATAGAGTAAGGTTTCCGTGCTGGCAAAGCCAGGGACAACGTGATCTACTGCCTGAATAAAATTAATGATGTTCAGCATGGAACGGTAGGGGAGAGCAGCTGTAATATCACCTGCTACTGCATCCGGAAGGGTTGGTTTTACATTGGAAAACGTAAGTTCCTTCGGCCAGGTACGTTTTCCATCCAGAATATCTCCGTATCTCTGACACAAGATATGGCCATTTCCCAGCATATTGGTTAATTCGCCTACTTTTTGAGCGTATTCAATTGGCTGGTTAAATGGTTGCGTGAAGTTATGAGAGCAGAGGATTGCAAGATTGGTATTATTACTCTTTAAATCCTTGTAAGAGTGCCCATTTACGACAGCCAAATCATTATCATAATTCTCCTGGCTTACAAATCCTCCAGGATTTTGACAGAATGTACGTACTTTATTCTTAAATGGCTGAGGATATCCAATTAATTTCGATTCATAAAGGACATCGTTTACTTCTTCCATAATCTCATTTCTAACTTCTACACGAACTCCAATATCTACAGTTCCTGGCTGATGCGCGATTTGATGCTCCACACATAAGTTTTCAAACCAGGCAGCTCCACGTCTTCCAACTGCAACTACCACATTATCAGCATAATAAGCTGTCTCTTTATTTGTATGTACATCGGTTACAACTGCACCCACACAAGCCTTATCCTTTAAAATAATATTGTCACAAGAGTGGGAGAATAGGATCTCTACATTATGTGATAATAGATATTCCTGAATCTCATAATACAGCTGTTGTGCCTTTTCCGTACCAAGATGACGGATTGGGCAGTCTACTAATTTTAGTCCCGCCTGAATGGCTCTTCGCCTGATATTCTTGATCTTATCTGTCTGAGCAATTCCTTCTACCTTAGTATCTGCACCAAATTCTAAATAAATTTGATCTGTATAATCAATCATTTCCTGAGCAAACTCGGATCCAATTAATTCTGGAAGCTGTCCACCAACTTCATTGCTTAAGCTTAGTTTTCCATCTGAGAAAGCACCAGCTCCTGAAAATCCAGTCGTTATATGGCAAAAAGGTTTGCAGTTCATACACTTTTTTGTCTTTTTCTTTGGGCAATGACGCTCATTTACGCGAACCCCTTTTTCTACAATTAAAATCTTCTTTTTACTACCTTTACGAAGCATCTCCAAAGCGGTAAAGATACCAGCCGGACCTGCTCCAATGATAATAACGTCGTATTTCATTTTTCTACCTCCATTCGTACAGTTTGACGAATACCAGATACTATATTACCATAAAATGTAAAAATTTAAAAGAAAAAGAGGAGAGAAGTTTCTTGCTTAGAACAAAGTGTCTTCGACACTTCGCCGCGCCGAAGGTGGGATTTCGAGAGAGATTTCCTGTTAATTAAAAAAACCTTACTTATGTAGTTGCATAAGTAAGGCTTTTTTAATAATGATTAGTGATATCTACGATATAATCCGATTACTTTACCCACGATAGAACAATCTTTTACAATGATAGGTTCCATAGTATCGTTTTCCGGTTGAAGACGAATATGATCCTTTTCTTTGTAGAATGTCTTAACAGTGGCAGAATCATCGATTAATGCTACAACTTTATCTCCATTATCAGCAGTAGGCTGTTTTTGAACTAAAATCTGATCCCCATTAAAGATACCAGCATTAATCATACTGTCACCTTTTACATTAAGCATGAAGATATCAGAATTAGGGATATCTTCAGCGGGAAGAGGGAAGTACCCTTCAATATTTTCAACAGCTAGAATTGGCTGTCCAGCTGTTACCGTCCCAACTAAAGGAACGTTGATGATTTCACGTCTTGTTAATCCAAAGCTGTCCTCAATGATTTCGATTGCTCTTGGCTTAGTAGGGTCTCTTCGAATAAAGCCATTACGTTCTAATGTTTCTAAGTGGCTATGGACAGAAGAGGTACTTTTTAAATGCACGGCTTCACAAATTTCACGAACAGCAGGTGGATATCCACGGTTGATAATCTCAGATTTTATGTAATCTAAGATTTCTTTTTGCTTTGCACTGATTTTACCTTGGCTCATATACTATTATCCTCCAATCAGACTGTACTTTATCTTCCAGTCATCTATATACGCTTGTTAATAAGAAAATTATAACACATATGTTCGAACAATGCAAAACCTATGTTCGATTTTCCAAAATTTTATGTTGACACACGAACAAGCGTTCGCTATAATTTAAAACAGAACAGGCGTTCGGTATTTGAAAGAGAGGTTTTTTATTATGAGAAAAGAAATGACTATGAGATATTTGGATATGGTGAAGGTTCCCGTTGTAATGGCAGTACTTCTATTAATTGCAGCATGCTTTATCACACCTATCGTTAAGGCATCCGGCATAAATACAGTAGAAAAAGAACAACAGGTAAAAAGCATTCAGATCCAAGAAGGAGACAGTCTTTGGAGCATTGCCAAAGAGCATTACAGTAATGACTATACTTCTATTGAACAATATATAGAAGATATTAAACAATGCAATAACATATCCTCAGACACCATTCATGCAGGTAAATACTTAATTATTCCATATTATAATTAAGTATTCCTTACTTTTTTACGTCTATATAAAAACATTATGAATAAATGCTATCCTATTTATAAACATAGCAAAAAGTTAAAATTATTTATCGATTTCTATTGATAATCTAAAATACTAGGATTATAATGTAGACGCTAACGAATTGACAGTATTTGATATTTAATGACTTTATATCTATTAACAGCCTATATATCGATACTCGAGGTTCTTTGTACATACGTTTTTTTATATATTACCCAAGATCAAATAACAAATTGTTAGGAGGAACTATTATGGACACATCGTATAATTTTTTGTTTGATTTAGCATTAATTTTGTTGTGTACCAAATTATTAGGACTCGCAACGAAGAGGGTAAATATGCCTCAAGTTGTTGGAGCATTATTAGCAGGACTTTTACTCGGACCTGCATGCTTTAAGATCCTTAAGACCACTACATTTATAAACAACTGCGCCGAAATCGGTGTAATCGTTCTTATGTTCTGCGCTGGTATGGAAACAGATATTGATGAATTAAAGAAAAGTGGAAAGGCATCCTTTCTGATTGCACTGATTGGTGTAATTGTTCCACTGCTTGGCGGCCTTGGCATTGGGTTTATCTTTAATAAGCCAAGTCTCATTGAGTCCAATGCAACATGTACGCCATTATTAGAGAATATATTTATTGGTATTATTTTAACAGCTACTAGTGTAAGTATTACTGTTGAAACATTAAAAGAGATGGGTAAATTAAAGACCCAGGCTGGTAATGCAATTCTAGGAGCTGCAATCATCGATGATATTTTGGGTATTATAGCATTAACAATTGTTACAAGCTTTGCAGATCCAAACGTTAAAATTGGTTTAGTTTTACTTAAAATCCTTGGATTCTTTGTATTTATCGGAGTAATTGCAGTAGCATTTACTTTTATCTACAAGAAGAAATATGTAAATGTGAAAAAAGGACTTCATAGACATGCAATTTTAGCATTTGTATTCTGTTTATTACTATCTTACATAGGAGAGGTATTCTTCGGCGTTGCTGACATTACAGGAGCATTCTTCGCCGGATTAATTATCTCCAGTACACAAAGAACAAAATTCTTAGCATCCAAATTCGACACATTATCATACCTTTTCTTATCTCCAATCTTCTTTGCAAGTATTGGTATCAAGGTAGAATTAAAGAGTATGAGCGTTGCAGTAGTTATTTTTGCAGTAGTCCTTACAATAATTGCAATCTTAACTAAAATTGTTGGTTGTGGGGTAGGCGCAAAAATCTGTGGATATACAACAAAAGAAGCGCTTCAAATCGGAACTGGTATGATTTCCAGAGGTGAAGTTGCCTTAATCGTAGCAAACAAAGGTCAAAGTGCTGGATTATTAGGAGACAACTTCTTAGGCCCAATCGTTATTGTCGTTGTAATCACTACAATTATTACACCAATTTTACTTAAGCTTGTATTTAAAATTGGTCCAGTCAGACAAGTTAGCTCCTCTAACAGTCTTGGACAAGGCTATGAAGAAATTGATCATTACCGTGTCGGTAATTAAAGAGTACTATACAAAAGAAGCGTTTTAGCGATTGAGCTAAGGCGCTTTTTTTCAACATATTATTAAGGTGAAATATAACATTTCTGGTCTATTTATGTTATAATACTTTCTGTTCGAGAATTAATATTGAGAAGGAGAATATGATGAAAAAACTAATGACTATACTTGCAATTACTTGTTTTTCCGTTATTAGCTTGGTTGGATGCAGCAATACTTCTACAAAAGAACAAGCAGTGGCAACTACCGCAGCTACGCCAACGAGAGAACCTGTTATACTGACTGGAAAACATCATGTAGAAATTGAGGTAGATACCCTTGGTACGATTAAAGTAGAACTTGATGCTGATACAGCACCTGTTACGGTAAATAACTTTATAACCCTAGCAAACAACAAGTTTTATGATGGATTAACGTTCCACCGTATCATTAATAACTTTATGATTCAAGGTGGAGATCCTTTGGGAAATGGTACCGGTGGATCTGATAAGACTATAAAAGGGGAATTTAAATCAAATGGTGTAAAGAATGCCATCTCTCATGTAAGAGGGACAATTTCAATGGCACGTTCTGCGCAATCCTATGATAGTGCAAGCTCTCAGTTCTTTATCTGCCAGGCAGATGCAAAGTATTTAGATGGTGAATATGCAGCCTTCGGAAAAGTAACATCAGGAATGGAAATTGTCGATCAGATTGCTAAAACGACAACAGTACAAGATAAAAACGGAACCGTGGCAAAAGAGAATCAGCCGGTAATCAAGACGATTAAAGTAATTGACTAGTTAAAACGATTGATGAATCACTACGAAAGGAGACACAGACTATGAAATCGATAGATACTGTTATTTTTGATTTAGATGGGACATTATTATATACACTAGAAGATCTTCGAGACAGCGTAAACTATGCCTTAGAACAGATGCACTATCCAAAGCGCTCCTTGAGCGAGGTACAAAAGTTTGTTGGTAATGGAATTTATCGTTTGATTGAACGCGCTGTCCCAGAAAAAACTGCGCTACAACAGGTAAATCAGACGTTCGAGCATTTTAAGGCTCATTATATAGTAAATTGTAATAATAAGACGAAGCCATATGATGATATTATGGTATTGCTTGCAGAGTTAAAGATGAGAGGCTATAAATTAGCCATTGTTTCAAATAAAAATCAAGCGGCAGTCGAAAAATTAAGTGCTATTTACTTTAAGGGACTGATTGAGGTTTCCATCGGTGCTACGGAGACTATTCATAAAAAGCCTGCACCGGATACTGTCTACAAGGCTATTGAGGCATTGAACAGCAGTACTGAACATGCAATCTATATTGGAGATAGTGAAGTAGATATCCAGACTGCTGTGAATGCTAATATTCCATATGTATCAGTTAGCTGGGGATTCCGTACCACAGAGTTCTTAAAAGAACAAGGTGCTTCCACAATCATTGATACCCCATTAGAATTGTTAACAATACTTGAAGAAGTAAAAACAGGAGTATAACCAATGCAATCAAGAGAAGAACTACTAGGAAACGAAAAGATTAACAAACTAATGATGCAAATGGCCATTCCATCCGTTATTGCTCAGATTATTAATATTCTTTACAGCATTATTGACCGTATGTATATCGGCCATATTCCACATGTCGGCACAGACTCTTTAACAGGTATTGGCCTTACCTTTCCGATTATCACATTTATCTCTGCCTTTTCTGCTTTTGTTGGAACTGGCGGAGCTCCTTTAAGTGCCATCGCCCTAGGAAAAGGTGACAGGGATCATGCAGAGAAGATCTTAGGTAACGGTGTATTCTTGTTGACTGCATTCACG
This sequence comes from bacterium, assembly GCA_030539495.1. GTDB lineage: Bacteria > Bacillota > Clostridia > Lachnospirales > Lachnospiraceae > KM106-2. Next base: position 28,547 of record JAUNRX010000006.1, read on the forward strand.
GTAGTATTAATGGGCTTCTTTTATGCTTTTCAGAAGCCATTACTATATATGTTCGGTGCAAGCGATGCTACATATCCTTATGCCTCTACCTATATTTCTATTTACTTAATTGGGACGTTATTTGTTTTGATTTCCCTTGGATTAAACCCTTATATTATTTCCCAAGGTCAGCCTAGAATTGCAATGTTTTCAGTTTTAATCGGTGCTATTGTCAATATCGTGCTTGATCCAATCTTTATCTTTGGATTTGGATGGGGCGTAAAAGGAGCAGCACTTGCTACTATCATTAGTCAGGCAATCAGTGCAATCTGGGTCATTTCCTTCTTGGTAGGGAAAAAATCGACCTTAAAGATTAAACTTCCACAGATTAAGCCTCATGGAAGAACGCTAAAGAGTATCTGTGCATTAGGCGTTTCTCCCTTTGTTATGCGTTCCACAGAAAGTTTAATCAGTATTGTACTAAACCGTGGATTACAGATGTATGGTGGCGACCTTTATGTAGGATCACTTACCGTATTACAAAGTGTTATGCAATTGATCAGTGCTCCAATTAGTGGATTTACCCAAGGGGTGCAGCCAATTATCAGCTATAATTATGGTGCAGCAAAGTTTGATCGTGTTAGAGAAACATACCGCAAGATGATTTCCATCTGTTTTGTTTTTTCCTTTGTTGCAACACTTTCAACAATCCTGTTTCCAGAGCTGTTTGCGGCTATGTTTACCAATGATGCCGCTTTAATTGCTCTTGTAAACGAAAAGATGCCAATCTTTATGTTTGGTATGCTACTATTTGGTTTACAAATGGGTGTTCAGCCAACCTTTATCAGCCTTGGGCAGGCTAAGGTATCCTTATTCATTGCTTTGCTTCGTAAAGTAATCTTATTGGTACCATTTGCATTGATACTGCCTTGCTTCTTAGGGGTTCAGGGTGTCTATATTGCGGAACCAATCTCCGACATTACATCGGCAGTAGTAGCAACTAGTCTTTTTGTATTCCATATTAAGAAAATTTTGAATGAAGAAAGCCTAAATAGGGTAGCCTAAATCACTATTTTGGCCCCCCCATATAGTTCATATAGAAAGTCATTCGGATAGTTCCGGATGGCTTTTTTATTACTAAAAATTTCTCTCGAAATCCACTAGTTAAAAAAACGCTCTAAAAAGAAGGGCGTAGAATGTGCACTCAGCTGAAAGGTGGATGCCGCTATCACAACCAGCTTTGGCCGGTAGTCGTTCACTGCAATATACACTGTTCAAACATAAAAGTATAATATTGCATGGATTTGACATACTAAATTTAACTTTTAAATAAATATAGCGTGTTTCTGTGCATTTTTATACTTTAAAATGCGTAGATATGATAGTGTGAGATTTTGTATGTTCATTTACACACTGTTTTTAATCGATATAAATCAATCAGTAAGGGAGTGGAAATGCTTTGAGCCATCAACATTCTGAAGAGAGTAAGAAAGCTGTAGTAAACCGTCTATCCAGAGCAATTGGACATTTGGAATCAGTAAAACGTATGGTTGAGGACGATAAGGACTGTAGCGAAGTATTAATTCAGCTTGCCGCTGTTCGTTCTGCCATTACTAATACCGGAAAAGTAATCTTAAAAGAGCATTTAAACCACTGTATCGTCCATGCAGTAGAAGAAGGGGATCAACAGGCACTTAATGATTTAAATGATGCCATTGATAAGTTTATGAAATAAATATATTTTATATCCCCCCGGGTAGCTTGCGGATTGATTTCTAATCGAATATAGTAGTTGTATAATTACAAAATAAGGAAATAAAGGAGAGATGGTATGCATATACCTGACAATTATCTTAGTCCATCTACCTGTGTGGTAATGGCTGCCGCAATGGTTCCTGTTTGGGCAGTATCCGTAAAAAAAGTTCGATTAGAAGTGACAAAAGAGAAAATGCCATTGATTGGAGTCGGTGCTGCTTTATCATTTTTAGGTATGATGTTTAATGTTCCACTATTCGGTGGTACGACTGGACATATCGTTGGTGGAACATTATTGGCATTACTTTGCGGACCTTATTCTGCCTGTATTGCAGTTACGATAGCACTATTGGTGCAGGCATTGATCTTTGGTGACGGAGGAATTCTCTCATTTGGTGCAAACTGCTTTAATATGGCATTTGTCCTGCCCTTTGTCGGTTATTACATATCAACGGCTATTACTAAACATAGCCAATCAAACATTAGAAAAAACGTGGGTCACGCAATTGGATCCTATATCGGAATTAACGTAGCTGCATTTTGTGCGGCCGTAGAATTTGGAATCCAACCTTATCTCTTTAAAGATATTCAAGGCCAGGCATTATATTGTCCATATGCATTAGACATTTCCATTCCTGCAATGATGTTAGGGCATCTTGTGATTGCTGGAATTTTAGAAGCGATTGTCACTGTTACAGTCCTTTCATTTGTACAACAGACATCTCCAGGACTGATGTATCATTCTGTTGAGCATAAGAAAACATATCGACCACTATACGCATTATTAGCAGGATTAATTATTTTTACACCGCTAGGACTTCTTGCTGCTGGAACGGCCTGGGGCGAATGGGGTACCGATGAAATTGTAAATATTATATCAAAAGGTGCGGTACTTGGATATACACCTTCCAAAATGGCAAATGGATTTTCCTTCCCTAGTATCTTTCCGGATTATTCAATTGCTGGGATGCCGGAGTGGCTTGGATATATTCTTTGCGCCGTTGCTGGAACAGCTATCTTAGTAATCTTATTTAAAATTATCAGTAACTTTATGTCGAGTAAGGGGAAATATGCTTAATAAAAATGTTCTTCCAACATGGATGACAACCAAAGAAGACTATGTACCGATCAAAGACAACTCCATCTACATAGATAAGAGCTTATTGAAATTATTTTCATTGCTCAACTATTTTCGCGAAGATAATACAGAACGAAGAGAACGTGCTGCCGAAATTAAAACGGCAGCCCTTTTTCTCGTCCTAATGATCGTTGCCTGCTCTCGCCAATCAATGATACCAATTGTGTTACTTGTGATTATTTTGGTACGGATCAGCCTTCTGTCAGGAAAAACGATTGGAACACTTTTTAAAAAGCTTCTGTTGGAAGAACTGTGTACTCTTATAATTTTACTTCCTGCTTATCTTTTGGGACATCATATTGCCGTCATACGTATTCTGCTAAAGATTACGGTAACCCTACTATATGTGAATACATTTGCTGCAACGGTACGATGGAATGCGATTACCAAAGGGCTCTCCAAATTCCATATTCCTGATTTATTCTTGTTTACCTTTGACCTTGCGATTAAGTATATCGTGGTGCTAGGCGACGAGTGTATCAAGATGTTGGAAGCTTTAAAGATCCGTTCTATCGGAAAAAGTAAGAGTAAGGGAAAGGAACAGGCTCACATCCTTGCTATGACCTTTATAAAGTCGAAACAAATGAGTGAAGAAATGTATCATGCTATGGTCTGTCGTGGATATTCCGGAGAGTATCGAAAAAGCCGAAAGAACTAAGAGAGGTGAGAAGAGACATGATAGATGTCCATGATTTTTGTTTTTCCTATGAAGAACAGCCAATACTATCCCATTTTTCAATGTATATAAAAGAAGGAGAAACTATTTTATTAAAGGGGCCAAATGGTTGTGGAAAGACTACCTTGTTGAAGATGCTTAATGGCCTCTTATTTCCCGAATATGGTACATATCTGTTCTCTAACCACAAGATTACGAAAAAGCAGTTAAAAGACGAACGCTTCAGTAAATGGTTCCATCAGCAAATTGGCTATGTGTTTCAGGATTCCACTATACAGTTATTCTGTGCCAGCGTAGAAGAGGAAATCAGCTTTGGTCCTGAACAGATGGACCTTTCTAAAGTGGACATAACTTCTCGAGTAGAAGATATGATTTCCTTATTTGATATAGAAAAATTAAGAAAACGAGCACCTTATACGTTAAGTACAGGTGAAAAGAAAAAGGTCGCAATCGCCAGCGTATTAGCCGTTAATCCATCGGTGCTTATATTCGATGAGCCATTTAGCGGACTGGATGATCAAACGGTAGAACTGGTCAAAGCCTTGTTATCCCATCTGCATAAGGCGGGTAAGACCATGATTATTACCTCTCATGATAAATGGGCGGAAGATACGCTAAATACACGAATTATTACATTACCAGCCTTAGTCTTGTGAAATCATTCTCTTATTTGTGACTAAAAGATTTAAATATGATATAATTATTCGTGAATGACAAAAAGTAATAGGAGAAATATAACTATGATAAAAGTAGCATTTATATGCGTGCATAACTCATGTAGATCGCAAATGGCGGAAGCGCTTGGCAAGCTTTTAGCATCCGACGTGTTTGAAAGCTATTCTGCAGGAACCGAACTAAGACCACAGATTAATCAAGATGCAGTAAGAATTATAGAGGAACGTTATGGAGTTGATATGAATTTAACTCAAAAGAGTAAGCTATTATCTGATATCCCCTCTGTAGATATTGTAATCACAATGGGATGTAATGTTCAGTGCCCTACTCTACCTTGTAAATATAGAGAAGACTGGGGACTTGAAGATCCTTCCGGTAAAGACGATCAGACATTCCTTTTTACTGCTGAAAAAATTGAAGAAAAGATTATCGATCTAAAACAAAGAATTCAAGATGGAACGATTGCATTATAATGATTATTAAACCGATAAGAAAGGAAGTTACCCTTTTCTATCGGTTTTTGTCGTTATTTCTTGATTGTATGTAGCGATGCCTACGTAGTAGAATAATCTCATATTCATTGATAAGAGAGGACGTGAAATATGGATAAACTATTTATTGTGGAGGGAATTCCCGGATCTGGAAAAACTACCTTTGCAAAAGCGTTAGCAGATCAAATTCAAACGAATGGTGACGAGGTCCATTTATATGTAGAAGGCGATTTGCATCCGGCAGATATGGCTTGGAGTGCCTTATTAACAGTAGGAGAATATAACCTACTTTGTACCTCCTATCCTGATTTAGTAGGAGAGTTAGAACGTAATAAGACTGTCTGGAAGCAATATGTCATTATTGCCTATACAAAGATCCACAATCTTGAGGAGAAACTATTCCACTATTTTGAATCGAAAGAAATTTATGATGCACGAACGGATGCCACTCTATTTTGCAATATTCATAAAGATCGTTGGAAACAATTTGGACTAGATGCAACAGGTATTGCAATCTTTGAATGTGCATTACTACAAAACTCTATAAATGAACTGCTTTTATTTCACTGTATGGAAGAAGAAGCGGTAACCGATTATATCCGACACTTAGTTGATGCTGTAAAGCGCTTAAATCCAGTAATTATTTATCTTGAGGTTGATACAAAAGCAGCCATAGAGAGGGCAGCAAGGGAACGTCTTGACTCTAATGGTAAACGGGTTTGGGAACATGGGATTACCCAGTACATAGAAAATTCCCCTTATGGTAGGAAATATGGATTACATGATATCGACGGAATGTATCAATATTTTGAGACAAGAAAGCAGCTCGAATTAAGGATTTTAGACAAGTTGCCTATAGAAACTCATTGTATATCCATTGATGTAACTAGGCAATCGGAAGTAGTAGTAAAAGCAATAGAAGAACTTTGTCATAATAACAGAGTTTAATAAAGTTTACATAGTTATTCCGGCCAAGTTTTGTTATAGTACTTATAGTAAAATGAGAACTAACTGAAAGGATACCTTTAGAATGAAAAAGAGAAACTATATATGCGGAACATTAGCTGTAGTCTGGATGATTATTATCTTTTCCTTTTCAGCACGAACAAGCGATGTTTCCACAAACGATAGTAATCGGATTGGTCTTCTAATTGGAAAGACCTTTATCCATGAATTTAATGAATGGGAAGAAGAGAAGCAGATAGAATTTGCTAAAAAGATAGATCATCCTATCCGTAAGACCGCTCATGCAATGGAGTATGCTGTTCTTGGAGCACTTGTTGCTGGCACCTTTATTACATTGAAAAGAACAATGGCTTCTCGTATACTGATTCCTTGGCTAATTGCCACCATCTATGCCGCAAGCGATGAATTTCATCAATTGTTTGTTGCCGGGCGCAGTGGGCAGGTTTCAGATGTAATGCTTGACAGTACTGGCGTTATGGCTGGCGTTTTAATTATTGTATTTATCCTGTGGAAAAAAGAAAAATATAGTAACTCTAGAATGCATTTTAATAGTTTTTGAGGAATTCGTGAATGTAATGTTATATGTTTCACATAGTTATGATTTTTGCATATAATTATGAATGAGGACATAACTTTAAGGACAAAAAATGGACAATTTATCTATACAATCAAATTCTTCAGATTTAACACCAGAACTTATAAATAAACTTGTAGATGAGTATGCACCAATTGTATATTTGCATTTAAGTGAGAAATTTATGCCTATGGATGCAAAAGAGTATTTTGATAAAACAAATCACGTCGAAACAGGTCCGAAAGAAACTTGGTATTTAGAAATAACGGATGAAGAAATGAAAAAAGGAAATATAAATAATGCAAAATGTTATGTAAGAATAGGCTATACTCCTGATTGTACTAATTTAATAGCCATTCAATATCTTTTTTTCTATGCCTATCATGGACCAGATCAAGCATTTATCAGTATCCCTTCAAAAGACAACACTTATGATCTTGCTCCATTTAATGAGCATGACGGAGACTGGCAAAGCATCTCCGTGTTGGTAAATCCATTAAGTGATACTTTACTTGGTGCTTCCTATATGCAACAAGGAGAGCAACATTTCTACACTCCAAATCAAATCGAAAGAATCGATGGCCAGATAGTAGTATATTCTTCTTTAAATGGACACGTATCTTATGTAGATCCAGCTCCACATCCATCTAATGAGGAGAACTTTTCTGAGCTTTTCACCTTTTATTTAAAAAATGTTACCGATAGAGGTACTCCATGGAATACCAAAACAAAATGTGAAATCATAGAAGACATGACAGGACTTACTTCAACTGAAGTACCAGATTGGGCAAAATATAAAGGCCAATGGGGAAAAGTAAGAGAATTACAAAGAAACGAGATTACTGCTATATCCGAAGTAGCAAACTACTCTGAATTATTTGCTGACGTACTCTGGGAAATTCTTTTAGACATTGCTAATGACAAAGAACATGTAACAGGTCCAACAGGTCCATTGTCTAAAGATAATTACTTGAGCAGCATCCTATCTCCTGTAGAGAATAGTTTGAATTGGGCTGTCAACTCTATAATAACCGATTTTTCTGTTACGAATCATTGGAGCCAGCATAAGTACTATTCCACGATTCAATGTGCAGATATTGACGGGGACGGTGCAAAGGAAGTAATTGCAAGAGGCCCTTATGGTATTGTAGCAACTAAATATACAGACAACAATTGGACACAACTAGCCAACGGCCCATGTTGGAATGATGACGGTGGTTGGAGTAATCCAATGCACTATTCCACGATCCAATATGCGGATATCGATGGTGATGGTGAGGATGAACTAATTGCAAGAGATGAACTAGGTATAATCGCATATAAATATACACTACAGAAATGGGAAAAACTTTCCCGAGGTCCAGCTATGCCTGATAAAGGAAACTGGATAAATCCTCAGTACTATTCTACGATTCAATGTGCAGATATTGATGGGGATGGCAAAGATGAATTACTTGTAAGAAATGCCGATAGTATATTGGCATATAAATATATGAGGTTTGGATGGAGTCAACTTATTAACGGTCCAGCTTTGTCTGATGAAAAAGGTTGGGGGAACCCAATGTACTATTCTACAATCCAATATGCAGATATTGATGGGGACGGCGCAGCCGAACTACTTGCAAGAGATGCTTTTGGTATAGTGGCATATAAGTATACAGCAGAAGAGTGGCAGGAACTTACTCGAGGTCCAGCTTGGAATGATGAAAACAATTGGAATCAAGAGCAGTACTATTCCACAATACAATGTGCTGATATTGATGGGGACGGCATAGACGAATTACTTGCAAGAGACCCTGAGGGCATAGTGGCATATAAATATACCGAGCAAGGATGGATTGAACTTGCTGACGGTCCAGCTTTATCTGACCAAAAAGGCTGGGGGAGTCCTCAGTATTATTCCACGATCCAATATGCAGATATTGACGGGGACGGGGTTGATGAATTACTTGCAAGAGACCCTTTTGGCATCGTGGCATATAAATATACCGAGCAAGGATGGATTGAACTTGGTCGTGGTCCTGGTCTATCTGATCAAGATGGTTGGGATCAGCCTCAGTACTATGCAACTATTCAATGCGCGGATATTGACGGAGATGGTACCGATGAATTACTTGCAAAAGCTGCTTCTGGCTTAGTTGTATATCACTATACGGGGCAAGGATTAATTCAACTTGCTAATGGCCCTGCTTGGTCTGATCAACAAGGCTGGAATAAGCCTGAGTATTATTCCACAATTCGATGTGGAGATTTTGATGAGGACGGCACCTGTGAATTAGTTGCAAGAGATAAGTTCGGTATATTGCTATATAAATATACAAGGCAAGGATGGAAGCAACTTGATCGTGGTCCAGACTGGTCTGATGACAAAGGCTGGAATAAGCCTGAGTACTATTCCACGATTCAATGTGGGCATTTTGAGGGGAAATACGATAATCTTTTTGCAAGAACACCGTCAGGCATAGAGTCATTTAAATATACGGAGCAAGGATGGAAGAAACTTTACGGTGGTACAGATTGGTCTGATGACAAAGGTTGGAATAAGCATGAATACTATTCTACAATACAATGCTGGACTTGGGGAAATTGGGGAGATAGAATAATTGGAAGAAATTCCGAAGGCATACAAATATATTGGTATACAGGGGAAGTGATATATACATTTCCTTGGCTCGGTCCAAAATTAAGCGATGACAAAGACTGGAATAAGCCTGAGTATTATTCTACAATACAATGTGCTGACATTGACGGCGACGGCGTTGAGGAAATACTTGCAAGAGATCGTAATGGCATAGTGGCATTTAAATATTATCAAGAACTAGAAGAGGACTGGGTGGAACTTAACCGTGGGCCAGCTTGGTCTGATTCAGCTAATTGGAAATATGTGAAACACTATTCTACGATACAATGTGCCGATATTGACGGCGACGGGGCCGAGGAATTGATTGGACGAAGTGTTTATGGCCTCTATGTATATAAATTTACACCAGAAGGATGGAAGAGACTGAATGACGCTCTAATCTGGATGGATGCTGATGGTTGGGGGGATCCTGAGTACTACTCCACAATACAATCTGCAGATATAGATGGTGACGGCGCTTATGAAATACTTGGAAGAGGCCCTAATGGCATTGAAGTATATAAATATATAGGCGAAGACTGGCATCTCTTTGCTCGTTTTCCAATTATGTCTGATAAAGACGGTTGGAATAAACCTGAGTATTATTCCACGATTCAATGTGCTGATATTGATAATGATGGTAAAGACGAATTATTTGCAAGAGGGCCATCGGGTATTGTAATATATAAATATAATGCCCCAAAAATAGTTGACTAACTAATTTAAAAGGTCTCACTGGACAATTACTCCAACTGAGACCTTTCTTCTCGTTAATTAGTTATGAATCAAGTTCTGTTGGTGCCTTTGAAAAATTTTCCGTAAATAGGGAATTCTATAATAATTGCGTTATCTTGGTATTTTCGATAAGATATAGATAGTGACAAATTTGAACTTGTCTAAGAAATGCAATTAAGAGTAAAAGAGTAAAATTTTAATATGAGGAATGTGCAATGAAAATAACACAAAAGAAAGAAATATTATTATATGTATTATCTGGTACAAACATAGAACCTGATTTAATGTCTGTTGAAGTCATAGCTTCAATGGCTCAAGAGGTTTTTTACCCAAAGCAGAGTACAATTTTGGACATTGGTAAGAAACAGAATGATGTTTATTTAGTTGTTCACGGACTCGCTCGTAGCTATTATATTGATGAAAAAGGAAATGATATTACAAAGCTGTTTATGCGTGAAAATGAAATTATAATTGGAGAAGCCTTGTTTATGGAGGAAAGCCTAGAAGTATTTGAGGCGGTTGAGGATTTATTATGTCTTAAATTTGATGCAAAAGAATTAAAAAAAATATTCTTAAGCAATCCTTTTATGGCACAGTTGTATATTGCATTACTTGAAGATACAATCAAATATAAAATGCGTCGGGAGTATGCGTTTCAATGCATGGATGCGACCCAACGCTATTTGGAATTTCAAAAAACATATCCTAAAATCGAAGATAGACTTCCACAGAATTTGATTGCATCATATCTAGGAATCACAAAGGAATCTTTAAGTAGAATTAGAAAAAACTTTTATCTAATTAACAAATGTTAATGAGTTAAGCCTCTAAATCAGATAACGTATAGTTATGAAAAAGATAACAAAAAACAAATCTGAAACGGAGGTTTTTTTATGGCAACATATACAAATCAACAGGCTTGGAAAGATATTCAGGAATTTCTTCCGATGCAGTTACATTTTACAAATCAGTACCATCCAACAGAGGAAATCTGGAATTGGAAGGAGAATAAAATTCATCTTGATACGTTTCGTAATCCTAGTGCTGTGGCAAAAGTGATTTGCTTTCATGGAGTGGGAACAAACGGAAGGCAAATATCAATGATTTTTGGAGGTCCGTTATCAAGAGACGGCTTCGAAACGATTACAGTGGATATGCCTACTTACGGAGTAACAGAAGTCAACCAAAATATGTTGATTACATATGATGACTGGGTGGAATGTGGTAGTGATTTAATTACAGCAGAACTAGAGAAAGATGACCGTCCGATATTTATTTATGGTCTTTCTGCGGGAGGAATGGAAACATACCATGTGGCTGCAAAAAACAAAAGTAAAAATATCAAAGGAATTATTGGTATGACATTTCTTGATCAGAGAGAGAAACAGGTTAAAACGGTTACTACAAATAATAAGTTTTGGGGTAAATTTGGAACATCTCTAGGAAGTTTCTCATGTAAAATTGGACTTGCACGCTTTAAAATGAAGATGAAGATTCCATCAAAGATGAGTGCTTTAGTGAATGACAAAAAATGCTTGAAAATAATGATGAATGATACTACTTCTGCTGGAAATAAGGCAACAATGAAGTTCTTAGAATCATATATGAATTATGTTCCAGAAATTGAACCAGAAGAATTTGATGTGTGTCCTATTCTTCTTACTCAACCAGAGAAAGACAGATGGACTCCACAATTTCTTAGTGATTCGTTTCTTGACCAGATAAAAAAGGTTTCTATTACAAAGACAGTTCTTCGCAATGGTTCTCATTATCCGATAGAGGCAGAAGCACTCGCTGATTTGCATAAATATGCACTTGATTTTATGAGACAGCAGTTGAATTAGTAACATGCAATAATTTCGATTAACAACTCGACAAACTCCACTTTGTAGGGGTATCAAATATGCATATACAGGAGCTAGGAATTGGTGTTATTCTTAGCTCCTTAAATTTTATTCTAAACATCCTTGGGGCATAATTGACAATTCATCATAGACCTTCCTCCAATTTCGTATTTCCATAATCCATTTTTTGTTGATAAAAAGTAGATAAATACAAAGGTCTCCAATAGTGTCTGAACGCTTGGAAATACATTTCTTTTACGATTTAAAGCTGTTTTCTCGTCTAGTGCAGTATATATGGTCTTTAAATCTTTTTCTTTTGTAAAAGTCAAAGAAGATATATACGAAATCATATTTAGACTTTTTATTCTTTTTCTGTCGGTGCCTTTTCTCTTAATGTAACCTTCGAAGCAGCACTACGTCTACGGCTGTCTTCCATTGCAGCATAATGCTTTCTAGTCGTATTAACGTCCTTATGGCCTAATACGTCGGCTACCAGATAGATATCTCCGGTTTCACGGTAAAGATTGGTGCCATACGTACTACGAAGCTTATGTGGCGTAATTCGTTTTAACTTGGTAACTAATTTCGAATATTTCTTTACTAAATTCTCAACACTTCGCACATTGAGACGTTTCTTTTGCATCGATAAGAAGAGGGCATTGGTACTTCCTTCACATGGAACAATGCGTTTACGTTCCTCAAGATAGTCAAGAAGTGACTCTCGAACTTCTTCTCCAAAGTAAATTACAACTTCATTTCCACCTTTTCGTAAGATTTTAATTCCATCATTTTCAAAGTCCACATCGTTAATATCTAGTCCCACACATTCGGAAACACGGATTCCTGTTCCAAGAAGAAGTGTCATAATGGCAAGATCACGCTTAGCAGTCTTTCCATGATAACGCTTTTGATTATCAGTCAAATTGTCTCCAGATTCAACTTCATCTAACAGCTTTGCAATCTCATCTATATCGAGACGAATAATTTCCTTTTCATGAAGCTTCGGGATATCAACTAAGACTGCAGGATTGGACTCAATCATCTCTTTCTTGAAATAATAGTTGTAGAAGGAACGCAGTGTAATTAACTTACGTTTCTTGCCCGTTTCCTTATTTACAAATTCTTTGTCCTCTTTTTTGTAGTAATTCAGATATTCAAGATATTCTTCAATGTCAACAGCTTTGATGGAATCCAAGATGGTAATTGGAAAATCTCTAATTTCAGTTTCCTTAAAACTAGGGTTGTTGTCTTTTAAGAAATGAAAGAATACGCTAAGGTCATAGGCATAGGCAATACGCGTTCTGGAAGAAGTAGTAGGCTCAATCCCTCTAAAATAAAGTCCACAGAACTTTGGCAGTTCCGAAAGCAGACTTCTTAATTTTGTATTATTATCTATATTCAATTGATCGTGATATGTGTTTTCTATCATGGGATTACTTCCTTTAATTTATTTCTCTGCTATTTCTATCTTATTTCAATCTGGCCAGTTCAAATTATTCTGTAAATACTATGTAACAAAGCATTCCCTCATACATAAATCTTACTAAAGCCAAGAATAAGTATACCATATATAGGCTCATATTTAAACGAATTTTGACATGTCTAAATGTCATAAATTATATAATTGTCATATTTTTTGCAGTATCTCATAGATACGATTTTTTCCTATTGCAAAGCACAGAGAATGTCCCTAAAATACGGTTAAAGATAGGAAAAGAGGGAGCGAAATGAAACAACCGAAATGCAATCCATTTATTGAAAGTTTTACATTACATAAAAATAACAGCATACTAACGTTACTTAATTTATATAAGGGAAAATATCATTATTTGATTGGATCCGCTATCTTTTTCGTTATAAAACATTCACCTACCTGGGTATTACCGATTGCAACTGCCAATATAATAAATGCTGCAACCAATCCGGGTCCCAACAGTGTCCATTCCATCTTGCTGAATACACTGGTCATGATGTTACTACTGGTACAAAATGTGCCGACAAACTTTATTCATACAAAACTCTATAGCAAGGCAATTCGTTATGTTGAAGCGGGCTTACGGGAGACCCTAATTCGCAAACTGCAAATGTTATCAATTACCTATCATAGAGAGATGCAATCGGGCCGCCTCCAGTCCAAGATTATGCGAGACGTAGAAGCAGTAGAGACGCTATCTAATCAGCTTTTCTTAAATATGCTTACCATTATTTTAAATATAACAGTTGCATTGACCATTACGATCAGTAAAAGCATGGTGGTCTTTCTCTTCTTTCTATGTACCATTCCGGTTGCGGCTATCATTATTGCCTCATTTCGACGTAAGGTCAAATCAAGAAATAATGAGTTCCGTAAGGAAATGGAGGATACCAGTGCGAAAGTTATGGAAATGGTCGAATTAATCCCGGTTACAAAAGCTCATGGCTTGGAAGAGTATGAGATATCCAGAATATCCGGACAGTTAACGAAGGTTGCTGATCGGGGATACCACTTGGATATGGTGCAATCCTTCTTTGGCTCCATCAGCTGGTGTACGTTTCAGATCTTCCAAATCGTATGTTTGGCATTTACGGGCTACTTAGCGTATAAAGGAACGATTTTAGTTGGAGATGTTGTTATGTACCAAAGTTATTTTACGTCGATTGTTGCACAAGTCTCTGGAATTATAGGACTTTTGCCTATCATTGCAAAAGGATTAGAGTCAGTAACAAGCATTGCAGATGTCATTTTAAAGGATGATATCGAAGATTATACAGGAAAAGAGAAGATTACAAATCCAAAAGGACGTTATGAATTTTCACATGTTTGTTTCAAATATTCCGAGTCCAGAACATACGTTCTTAGTGACTTCAATCTTACTGTAAATGCCGGTGAAACTATTGCATTAGTAGGGGAGTCCGGTGCTGGAAAGACAACGATCTTAAACCTAGTCATTGGTTTTATCAAGCCAACTGCTGGTATGATTTCACTAGATGGCAAAAACTTAGACAGCATCGATTTGCGTCATTTTCGACAACAAATCGCAGTCGTACCACAGACCTCAATTCTGTTTACCGGTACAATTCGAGAAAATATTACATATGGCTTACAAAATGTGACAGAAGAGTCAATGAAAGAAGCAGTAGAAGCGGCCAATTTAACCGATTTAATCGACTCTTTACCTGAAGGATTGAACACGATGATTTCCGAACATGGAACTAACTTATCCGGAGGACAGCGTCAAAGAATCAGCATTGCAAGAGCAATTATCCGTAATCCTAAAATAATTATTTTAGATGAAGCAACTTCAGCGCTTGACAGCTTTTCCGAAAAGAAGATCCAAGCTGCCCTCAATAACCTGGTGAAAGGTAGAACTACCTTTATTGTGGCGCATCGGCTCTCGACAATAAAAGACGCTGACCGAATAGCCGTAATTAACGACGGACATTGTGTTGAAATAGGTTCTTATGAACAGCTAATGAAGGAAAAAGGTGAATTCTATCATATGCGTAAGCTGCAATAAACAACTAACTACACAACATTCTCTATATTTGTGAACGTTTGATATAGAAATAGCGCATTTTATGTCGAACTGAATATAATATAGTGAAGGGAGTGAGTATATGGCGTTTAAAGTAGCAATTGATGCTGGTCATGGCTCAAACACAGCTGGAAAAAGAACCTGTAAGTTCACCAAGGACGTAAAACTCTCCAATGGTACTGTAATCAAGAAAGGGCAGCAATACCGGGAACATTATGCAAACGTTATGGTTTCTGACTTTTTAGCAACTGAACTGAAACGTTGCGGAATTTCCGTATATAAATCTGCTTGGGATGATAAAGATGCAAGTGACGATCCAGATATCTCCTTAAGTACCCGGCAGAAAAATATTAAGGCTGCAAAATGTAATATTTCAGTATCCAATCATTTTAATGCGTACGGAACCAATTGGAATAGTGCCCAAGGAATTGGCACGTTCTATCATTCTTCCGTTTATGGCGATTCGAAGAAATTAGCTACAAGTGTATACAACCAGATTGTAAAAGGGACTTCACAGAAAAAACGTGGAATTAAACAACAAGCATTCGCCATGGTAAATACTTCACGTCTTGGCGTTAAGGCTGCAATCCTAAATGAGTATGCATTTATGACCAATGAACATGAGGCTCAAGACTTAATGGCAAACGTAGAATACTGTAAAGAATGTGCAGTAGAAGTAGCAAAAGGAATCTGTAACTATGCCGGAATCAAATATGTCCCAGAAGGTAATACTCCACCTGCTCCATCACCAAAACCAACGGGAAAGGTTTCAAAATCTACCATGGTAAAAGGATTGCAGTCCGCACTAAATAAGGATTACGGAACAAAACTTGACGTTGATGGAAGCTACGGTCCAAAGACAAAGGCTGCATTGGCAGATCACAATATAAAGAGTGGAAGTAAGAAAAACAGTGTTAAATGGCTCCAGACTCGATTGAATGAACTTGGCTATACCGATGGAAACAATAAGAAACTGGATGTCGATGGTGACTTTGGTTCCAAGACAAAAGCTGCTCTAATCAAGCTTCAAACCAAATTAGGAGCAAGTAAAGACGGTATCTTTGGCACAGGAACCATGGACCGAATGATCAAACTTTATAAATAACTTACAACAAGAAAAAACGCCTGCTATGAATAGTTACATAGCAGGCGTTTGCTTATTATCTTACAAGTTTTGGCCAATCTTCAAAATTCCCTGTTACGATTGCATGGAACATGCGCTCTTTCACTCCAGGATTTTCATGGTTTAACTGTTTAACCAAGTCTTTGGCATACTGTCTCTTTGTATATCCATCGGCTGGGCAAGGGCTCTTGATTACCGGCAAATTATATGCATTTTTAAATCCAATGACATCTTTTTCATTGACATACATAAGAGGTCGAATTACGGTGAGTTCCGTACGATCTAAGTAAGTGATTGGAGAGAAGCTGCCTAAGCGACCTTCAAATAATAAGGACATCAATAATGTTTCGATTAAATCGTCCTTATGATGAGCATAAGCGACTTTATTACAGTTTAATTGCTTGCAGATATCATTAAATGCTCCTTTACGCATTTTTGCGCATAGGGAACATGGATTAGACTCTTTTCGCTCATTAAATACAATAGGGAAAATTTGCGTTGGAACTACCGTAAAGTTTACGTCTAATTCCTTGCACAGTGCCTCTACCTTGCTAAAGTCCATATCTCCGAATCCCAAATCTATTGAAATCGCCTCAATTTCAAAGGACTTTGGATAGAAGCGTCGAAGGTTTGCCATAGCATAGAGCATCGTAAGGCTGTCTTTTCCGCCACTAATACCAACCGCAATACGGTCCCCTTCTTCAATCATTCCATAATCATCGATTGCACGTCTTGTATAACTTAATAATTGTTGTAATTTCATTACGAATACCTTTCTAACCTATAATGCTATAATATAAATAATATTTCGCTATTATAACATAGCAAAGAAATACTTTGCAATGCTGGAGTAGTTTGTTTCTTTGCTTCCTAAATTCCATCTCTGATTAAAAACGTTGTATCATCTAGTATGGTTAATACCTCCTCATTTAATATGACCGTATCCCTAGTCTTGCGATAGCGTAGCGGTGACATATTCATATGTGTTTTAAATATTTTCTCAAAATATGTCAAACTATCGAAGCCAAGCTGATAGGAAATATCAGATATGCTTAGTGACGTATTCTCTAATAAGTTTTTGGCCTTTAGAATTCGATGAATATTCACATACTCTTTAATGGTATAGTTGGTTATCTCCTTAAAAATCCGACATAAATAGTATTTACTTAAATAGAAGTGTGCTGCGAGTTCATCTAAGGAAATGTTTTGTTCACAGTTTTGGGATAGATAATCACATACCTTATATACATTTTTCACTTTATTGCTCTCAGATATAGGGGGCTCTATCCGTTCCTCTATGGATAGCTGATGCATTATTTTATATAGCCATGATAATACATTTAAGGTAATCCCAGTCTTATACCCTTTTTCCTTATTCGTTAAGGAGAGCCGTATGTCTCTGTATAAGTTTAAAAAGCTGCTCTGCTGATCTTTCGTAAGATGGTATACCCCATAGTTTTGATGGAAAAACTGTACTAAGCCAAGTTCAGGATATTGCCGATCAAACTCTTGCATTTGCACTTGGTCAATATATAGAATAACACGATTATAACCATGGTCTTCATTGGACCTGGACTTTGTCATATGTATCAGATTGGTATCTATAAGAATTAGATCACCGGATGTAGCAGTATGTTGTCTATTATTAAAGAAAAATTGGCGTTCCCCTTCAATAATATAAAAGAGCTCATATTGTGAGTGAAAGTGTTTTACTTTCATATTATATTGTCCTAAGCGTACAATTTGTTCAATCGATATTCCATCTATTTTTCCGCAAAAAGTAATCTTGTTCATCTAATTCATCCTATTCTTTAGAGAGTTTCTTGTTGGTATACTCTCATTATAACAAATTCTATTAAAAAAAGCACTTTCTATTATAGGGCAATATAGTTTGAAAATGGTTAAAATACTGCAAGATAGGATTAGAATTGTATTCCTACAATTGATAAAATGGACACATCAAATAGATAATATTTACTCGAAAGGAGCAGAAATATGAAATCTTATAAAAAAATATGCGGCATTGTAGTAGTTGCGGCATGTGTTGCCGTTGTCGGTTTTACATTTGGCAAAGTACGAGGAGTAGATGCAAGCAGCAAAATCGTCCTCCGACTTGCACATAATCAGGCTGCTGGTTCGGAAATAGCAGGATCCATCGCAAAGATTACGGACTATGTAAATGAAGATAGCAAGGGAAACATGGAAGTAAAGATTTATGCCAGTGGTGTCTTAGGTTCAGAGAAAGACGAGTGTGAAATGGTTCAGGCAGGGATATTGGATATGGCCAAAGTAAGTTCAAATACATTAGGACAGTTCAATGACAAATACTCCATTTTTGCAGTTCCTTATTTATTTAAAAATCAAGAGCATTACTATACGGCAATGGAGAAGAGCGAAGAAGTAAAAAAATTATTCGCCTCTACCGAAAAAGATGGCTATATCGCCATTGGATATTATGCAAATGGTGCTAGAAACTTCTATCTAAAAAAAGACATTGCCTGTACCGAACCTTCTGTATTAAAAGGACTTAAGATCCGTTCCATGCCAAGTTCCACTTCCATGGATATGATTGAATGTATGGGCGGTACACCAGTTCCTATGGCAGGAAGTGAAACATATGCCTCCCTTCAACAAGGAATAGTAGATGCTGCTGAAAATACCGAGTTAGCACTTACTGTCGATGGTCATCAGGATTTAGTGAAATCTTATACATACACAGAACATCAATTTTCTCCTGACATCTTTATTGTAAGTACAAAAATGTGGAATAGTCTTACCGATGAAGAAAGACAATCTCTTATCACTGGATTAGAAAAAACAAATGAAAACTTCAAAAGCCTTTACAGTGGTATGATGGAAGCTGCAATAAAAGAAGCAGAATCAAAAGGCGTTAAAGTATACCGTGATATTGATAAAAGTAAATTTATCGAAGCCGTTCAACCAATTCATAAAGCATTCTGTGAAAAGGGAAGCGATTATGAGACCTTATATAAGGATATTGAAAGCTATGCAAAAAACTAGAGGAGGACAAGGCTATGAAGACATTAAATAAAGTAGTCGAAGTAATCTTAGACATTTTTATAGCAGGAATGGTACTAGGATGCTGTTGGCAAGTTATTACACGATTTATTCTACATAATCCAAGTAAATATACAGAGGAACTTTTAAGGTACATGTTAATCTGGGTAACTATGCTTGGCGTTCCTTATGCATACGGAAAGAATAGACATTTATCCATTAATCTTATGGTTAAAAAGTTTACTCCTAAAAATGAGTTACGAATGAAACTCTTCATTGAATTACTCGTGATGGCCTTAAGCATATTCGTTATGATTATTGGTGGTATTAAGGTAACTCTGAATTCTGCTGGTCAGATTTCACCTGCAATCCAAATTCCAATGCAGATTTACTATATATGTGTACCAATCTGTGGCATACTGATGGTCATTTATGGCGTTAACAGAATACTTGCAATCATAAAAGCACTTAAGGAGGGACAATAGTATGGAATTACAGGCAGCAATCGTTTTAGTCATTATCTTCTTCTTGTTACTGGCATTTAGCGTACCTGTTTCATTTAGTATTATTACAGCTTCATTAGTTACCTTGATCATGTTTTTAACACCTGAATTCGGTATTTTCATCTCCGCACAAAAACTGGTAACTGGCATCGATAGCTTCACATTGCTTGCAGTACCTTTCTTTATCCTAGCCGGTCTATTGATGAGTAGCGGTGGTATAGCAAGACGACTGATTAACTTGGCGATGCTCATTCTTGGTAAAGTACCGGGTTCCCTTGCAATGACAAATATCGCAGGTAACGCAATGTTTGGTTCTATTTCCGGATCTGGTATTGCGGCAGCAACTGCAATCGGTGGAGTTATGAACCCACTGGAAGAAGAAAACGGTTATAACAAAGCATTTTCAGCGGCAGTAAATATTGCATCTGCGCCAGTAGGACAATTAATCCCACCGACTGCTTCGTTTATTATTTTTTCAGCAGCAAGTGGAGGCGTATCCGTTGCAGCATTGCTTATGGCAGGCTGGATCCCTGGATTACTTTGGGCAGCACTCTGTATGATCGTTGTTTTTTTATACGGTAAAAAACACGGTTATGTAGTAAAACGAGATCATCTTACAGCCAAAGTCGTACTAAAGACTATTTGGGACGCAATTCCAAGCCTTTTCCTTATCGTAATCATTATCGGTGGTATCTTATCCGGCTACTTTACCCCAACAGAAGCTTCTGGTGTGGCTGTAGTCTATGCCTTCCTCTTATCTGTATTTATCTATAAGAGCATTAAGATAAAGGATCTTCCACAGATCTTAACCGATACTGCAACTATGACAGCGATTGTTATGCTAATTATTGGAGCATCCTCGGTCTTATCCTTTGTATTGTCCTTTACCGGACTTCCACAAGCAATTAGTAAAGCATTACTTGGTGTCTCCGACAATCCTATCATTATTCTGATAATCATCAATATTACCTTACTTATTGTCGGAACCTTTATGGATATGGCTCCTGCATTACTAATCTTTACTCCTATCTTCCTTCCAGTCGTGAAGAACCTTGGAATGGATCCAATTCAGTTCGGTGTTATGATGGTTATGAACCTTTCCATCGGAACGATTACTCCGCCGGTAGGAAGTGTATTATTTGTAGGATGCAGCGTCTCCGATCTGCAGGTAGAAGACGTCATTCAAAAACTATTACCATTTTTCGCAGTCATCATTATTGCATTACTATTAGTTACATTCATTCCTGCATTCAGTATGTGGTTACCAGAAATTTGTGGACTTTTATAATAAAGTGAGGGATAAAATATGGGAATTCAAAATAATCAAAAGAAAGAAGTAGAAGAAAAACTAGCACTTGTAATTGAAAAGCTTATGAACCTTGGCGCTCCTGAAAATGATGAAGAATTAAAAAAGGGCGGAGAGGCGATTGGATTTTTCAAACGTGATTTTGGAATTAAAGAATGGGACTGGCCACAAGGCGTAGGATTATATGGTTTGTTAAAAATCATGAAATATAGGAATACAACGGATTACAAGGACTTTTTATATCAATGGTTTAAAGAGAATATGGAGGAAGGTCTTCCCTCCAGAAATATCAATACAACGACTCCATTATTGACCTTAGTTGAATTTAACGAATGCTGCCAAGACAAAGAATTTGAAAAGCTCTGTCTTTCATGGGCAGACTGGCTGATGAACTGCCTGCCAAGAACAAAAGAAAGAGGCTTCCAACATGTGACCAGTGCAAATGGTGATCGTCAAGGAGTTCGTTTGAATGAGAATGAAATGTGGATTGATACCATTTTCATGACTGTACTCTTCTTAAACCGAATGGGACAGAAGTACCAGCGCCAAGACTGGATTGACGAATCTATTCATCAAGTACTTATGCATATCAAGTATCTTTATGACAATAAAACTGGCTTATTCTATCATGGTTGGACTTTCAATGAGAGAACTAACTTTGGCGGCATCTTTTGGTGCCGAGGCAACAGCTGGTTTACACTTGGAATTCTCGACTACATTGATATGTTCAAAGGTACATTGAATGCAGGTGTAAAAGAATTTATTCTGGATACGTATAAGGCACAAGTAGAGGCTCTAAAAAAACTCCAAAGTAAAAGCGGGTTATGGCATACGGTACTGGACGATCCAACCAGTTATGAAGAAGTATCCGGAAGTGCTGCAATCACTGCAGGAATTCTAAAAGGGATACGCTATGGCATTCTGGATGACTCCTATTTAGAGCCAGCACATCGTGCAGTAAATGCAATTCTTAAGAATATTGACAAAGATGGCACGGTATTAAATGTTTCAGGTGGTACTGGAATGGGATATGATGCAACACATTATAAGAATATTCTAATTGCTCCAATGGCATATGGACAATCCTTAACAATCCTTGCACTTGCAGAAGCATTGCTGCACTTAGAAGATTAATAAGGCATACATAAAAAGACAATTTCTTACTAAAATTTTTGTAAAATCATTCAAAATATTCTTTACAAATGTCATTTTTAATGTTACAATGTCAATCCCCCTTAAAAAGTAAATACTTTCATGGGAAATATAGAGTGAATCGGGGAATAAGTAATGATCAATCAAAAAGAATTAATTGAAAAAGCATTTGATGCACAGAAATACTGTTACACACCATATTCAAACTTTAATGTAGGAGCTGCTTTACTTTGCGCAGATGGAACAATCTATCAAGGATGCAATATTGAAAATGCAGCATATTCTCCAACAAACTGTGCAGAAAGAACAGCAATCTTTAAAGCAGTTTCTGAAGGCCAAAGAGATTTCGTTGCAATCGCGATTGTAGGAAATAAGGCGGGATTACAACCAGGAGAAGGAGACTATTGTGCTCCATGTGCCGTTTGCCGTCAGGTTATGGCTGAATTTTGTGAATTAGATACCTTTAAAATAATCATTGCCAAAAGTACGGAAGATTATTTAGAGCATACCCTAGGAGAACTCCTTCCTTTAGCATTTACAGGAAAAGACCTAGAAGATAAAAATAACTAAACTAAATCGTTTATCATAAAACAGTGGAAACAATAGAGTATATTCTATTGTTTTTACTGCTTTATGATAAACTTTAACATTCCCCGATTGATTGACTCCCTTTTTCTATACTGGTATAATTTTTTATAGATAAAGGGAGGTGATTTCCACGAAAAAACGGTTTATAAACTTTGTACATACTTTTGGGAACATATTATTATCTTGCATATTCTGTGTTGTCTTAGGATATATCATTTGCGATGTGATCCATCTAAACAGCACTCTTTTTACAACCATGATTTCAGCTGCAGCAATCCTACTGATTTCTATCTTTATCATGTTCTATTATCATTATGAATATAATCGAATTGGTATAGAAAAAAGAAGAAGCTTCAAATACCTGAAGTATTTTTACTGGGGCGTTAGCTTTTTACTCTTTCTCCTCTATATGAAAACCGTATATGGAAAGTTTTTAACTACATATGAAAAGAATATATTGGGCATCGATCAAGGTCAGTATATTATCCTAGTAAACTTCATCCTGTTTTTCCTCTTTGCCTATTTGCTTTTACAGCTAATTGCCGGTGGCTTCCGAATTAAGAATATCGGCAAGGATGGCATTGAGTTAGAACGAGTGATTGAAGACAACAGTATTGAAAAGATTCAGAATAATGCCGAAGTGGTTTCTGCAATTTATAGCGAGCTTGGGGAGTTGGATAAGGTGGTCGATTATCTATTCACCATCAATAAACTGCACCAAGACATTAGCGAGCCGGAGTATTTAAATGTCCTACAGTTGTTGTTGAGTTCACTCGTAGATGGAAGGAAGGACATTCAAATAACGCTTTACGATGCAGCCGCCTATCAGGACTACTTAAATGCAGAAGTTGGTTTGTCGAATCAAGAAATAAATTTTTTGAACTATAAGTATACAAAATATGGTATAATCAAAGTTGAAAATGGACTACATATACGATATGATTATGCGCCATTTCATGGGTTTGCAACAGAGCAGACGAAATATTGCTATATTGTGATTGGATTTAACGAGATTTATGATATTGAGATTGGAAAGCTGGTTTATGCGTATATCAAGGTATTTGAGGCCTTATACTCCAAGTATATCTTGATCAGTGATTTGAGCTAGCCTTACATTTAAGGAGGTGATCCTATGAGGATAACTACTTTTGATCGTCTTTCACAAGCCTATAGTCAGCCCGATAAAGAAGAGATGTCTATCAAACGGGAGTACATAGTTTCAGGCAAGATCCCCAAAGCATTGGGAAACAGTCTAGTCGAGCAAATTAGGAGCAGCAACAATGACATCCGAACGAAAGCATATTATAAATAAAGGTCTCTCATTATGAATAGTAGCGTTTCCAAATGACTAGAATAGGATATAGAAATAGGAGTTTGGATGGATGATATGTTAATCGATATTCAAAAACAGTTTGAGACTCTTGCTACGAAGAGTGCCCCTGAACAAAGAACCAATACGATTCCTCGGGAATACGTAGTACCTAATAATGAAATAAAGATAGACGGACAAGGAATACTGCAACGTATGCTAGAATCCTATCAGCAAACCAAAAGACCTCCATTGTGATTGACAATACCTCATCACAATGGAGGTCTTTTTATAAAAAAAATTATTCGCTGCAACCTTTTTCAACTACATGAAGTGTTACTATCAGAAAAGCAAAAAAACAAACCAAAAAGGAGCAAAGAATATGAAAGTAAAAGTTTATTTAAAAGGATGCCTATGTCTTGCAGTTACCAGTGCAATGTTATTTAGTGGCTGTTCCACAGCTTCTTCTCGCGACAAGGCAGCGCCAGAAGCAACCAAGAATACTACAATTGAGATAAAGAGCAGTAATAACGGTACCCTGACACTAAATTCCTTACGAAAGAAATATGGACAGACCACTGCAGAGTATGCCGACACCATAACGATCGGCCGGTCGGATAAAATCGAATTACCATTATCCTATAATCCAGGTAAAATTAATCAGGAAATGAGCAAATATTATACTCTCTATCAGGATGAAAGCTTGAAATACAAGGTAGATGGATGCACTTATGATTATGACGATGCTACAAGTAAGCTGCAAATCACAGCTCCTGCCTTTGGATATGCAGAGATGATGGCACCTGCAGGTTCTGATATTAGCCTAAGCGATTTAAGTGGCAACTATTTATCCGATGATCATCTGCAAGACAACTGGGGAAACTTAGATCAATTATACCTAGCTCAAACATGTGATGAGAAAACCGGAAAATCACTTGAAAAGCCAGTAATACATATTATTAAGATTAAATCTGAGCTAAAAAAGGCACCTGTGGTAAAATACTCTTCCAATGACAATGGAGAAGCAAAGATCAGTTGGAATGCCGTCCCTGGAGCAAAAGAATATCTCTTATTTACAGTTTACAAAACAGATACCGGCATTAATACCTTCACCTCGGTATTTGCAAGAACGAAAGACACCACGTGGACTGCACCAAATATGAATGGGATGGACGGAGATGCCGTACTTATGAATCAAATGTTTTGTAATTTTATTTCTTCCGAAGATGACAAAAGTGCAGGGCAGGAGGATTTAAATGGTGACTTTTATGAAAAGATGCAAAATCAAATCGGCGTCATTGCCATTACAGAAAATGGTGCTTCTCCAATAAGCGATTTATATGCAGTAAAAGACTATGCCAAACGTCTGCCAAACTCCTTAGCCTATAATGCTAATCAAGCAGATGCCGACACTTTGTTTCGCAAGTCAATTGAGAGCCTTCCAGCGCAAGCATCGATTACTATGTGTGATGGTTCTACCTCTGCAAGAATTCTAAATTATGACTTCGACCATGTAACGGTACATGACAAAGACACAGCTCCTACAATTGAGATTAATGCAACGATTGATGGTACCAAGTTCACAAGGACGTATACTGCGATCATTGATGATGTAGCCAACGTTAAACCTCATCTAGAGGCAATTAAGAAACGTCAAGAAGACCTTAAGAATAAAGGTGGTTCCATTGATGATGATGTAACAATCGAGGATAATGATACCCCTGATACCCCATCGGCAAGCGAACAGCCGGAACCTTCCGACACACCAGTTCCAACGGCAAGCAGTAGTAATTCCCTTGATGGAAATACAGACCTTAAGGTGACCGCCAACAGCGCACTTAGTGAATTTATCGCAAGAAGCTTCTTAATCTCAGCAAAGACCATAGATATTAGTGCATTTACAGAAAGTAAAAATAAAAATATCGTAATTGATGCGGTAGAAGAAGCAAATTATCAAAATCCGCTATCTATGGGGGTAAATACCATTGGCTATGATGAAGTAAATCAAATCCTAAAGATTGAGTATTACGATGAACCAGACCAACTGGAAGCCAAACGTCAAGAAGTGATTAAGAAGTCGAATGAGATCATTGGTCAGATCATGAAAGACGGAATGAGTGATTTAGAAAAAGAAATCGCAATCAATACCTATCTGTGTGAGCATGCAACGTACGATGAGAAAGCATTGGAAAATGCAAAAAAGAATGATTTTAAAGATGTCGATGATGAATTTCAAGATTCCTTTACTCCATATGGTGTATTGATCAAGGGAACCGGAGTCTGTGCAAGTTATGCAGCATCCTTTAAGGTGTTGGCTGACGTTGCCGGCTTAGACTGTATCGTTGTAACCGGTAACTTAAATGGCAATCTGTCACATGCGTGGAATCGAGTAAAAATCGGCAATGAATGGATGACCGTGGACTCCACGAATAACGATAACGAGGAGATTAGCAATGCCTTATTTAATGTTCCTGATAGCGGAATAAATGGTGTCCTTACGGCAGATGACCGTTATGTCATGGATGTGAACCTAAATGATTACACGTGTAAGACAGATAAAGACGAATACTATCACTATATTTCCAAATTCTTTGCCAAAGATGCCATTACAGGGAAATTCCAAGAAGCGTTAGGAAAGGATAATGACTCCATTCTTCGTACCGACTACACGATCACCGATGATGACTTTGCTAACATTGCCCAATCCGTGGCAACTAATATGGGGACGCAATTAAAAGGATACTACTGGCTAGGAGTCATTCATTTGAAGAAGTAATTTCTTGAAACATCCTCCTAATTATGGTAATTTTGATATATATAAAGTGTCTTCGACATTTACATAACGAGACAGCACCGAAATGAAGTCACTCTTATGGATGAACAAATTAGGAGGATTCCCATGAGTGAACAAGAGTTACCGGATATTGATTCCATCATAGATAACTATTCTGATATGGTATACCGAATTGCACTGACCCAGATGAAAAATGTGTCCGATGCCCAGGATGTATTTCAAGAGGTCTTTTTACGCCTTGTAAAATACCTTCCAACCTTGCATAGCGAGGAACATATAAAGGCGTGGCTGATCCGCGTCACCATCAATTGCAGCAAAAGTAGTCTTACTAGTGCCTGGAGAAGGCATACAGAGCCATTAGTCGCGGAAGAAATGCTAACCTTTGAAACAAGTGAACAATTAGATCTTTATGAACATATAAGCCAACTGCCAAAGAAATACCGCATCGTGCTATATCTATTTTATTATGAAGAACTATCCATTAAGGAGATTGCAGACCTCACCAGCCAAAAGGAAACAACGGTGAAATCCCAGTTATCCAGAGCAAGAAAACTATTAAAAAAAGAATTAGGCAGCATTGGAGGCGTATACGAATGAAACGACAAATACAAGAGTCCTATGATCAGATCCATGCTCCAATCTCATTGATCAATGACACAAAACGACTGGTACATAGCTCACTAGAAAACGAACCAATCAGACATCCAAGACACAGTAGAAAACCTATTTACCTTGCAGCGTCGATGGCCGCCTGCCTCACTATCTTAATCACTGCAGGTATCCATTTCCTACATAATAAGCCTCAAGCCACATCACCATTAACTGAAAATCAGGTCAATGTGGCTCCAGGGGTAACCTCAGAAGCCAAACAATTTGGAACGTTCAAGTCGGTAGATGAATGGAAACAATACCTGAGTTCGATAAAGAAAAGTGGGAATGCAAGCATAACGCTGGAAAATGACTTTATTCTATATGAGACACCAATTATGTTACAAGGAAAAATGGAAACCATTCAAATCCAAATCAAACAAGGAAAACTAAGTAAACAACAAGAAGACTACCTGTTGGAAGGAAACTATGAGTGTGTAATTACCGATGGACCCACAATCCTTGGTCGTACACAACTAGCTCTAACAAGTTCCAGCCAGTTTACCAAAGATAGTATTACAGTAACTCAAGAAGATCTAGATCATGATGGTACCTTGGAGTTTGCACTTGATCATGAAGCAACAAAAATCTGGTATCAAATCAGCTCGGATTATAAGGTAATAGAATACAAAAAATAGGGTTACTTTCCATCTGAAATAAGAGTATATTATAAAACATAGGAGGTGTTCCAATGCCAAAATTAACAATATCATTTAGAAATAATACGGAAGACATGGCATTATATAATGAAATCAAAACTCACTCTGATTGTAGTGCCTACGTCAAACGCTTATTAAAAAAAGCAATTTCAAAAGATAATGAAGAAAGCCTACCTACAAAAGAAGAACATGGCAAACAAGCCAAAGAGCAACCAAGTGAGCAAGCCAGCGAAAAGAAAGAGCATGTAGTTGTAGAAAACAAAGTATTAGCTCCCTACATAAAGAGAAGATATACATTCACAAAAAAGAGAACATGGTGCTAGTTTTCTATGATGAATAGAACTACTGGAGGATTACTATGGAATTAAAAGAGGTATTATTAAAACGAAGAAGTGTCAGAAAATTTACGGATGAAGTTGTTTCTGAACAGTACATTGAGGAATTGCTTCATGCAGCCATGAGTGGGCCAAGTGCTTGCAATAAAAGACCCTGGGACTTTTATGTTGTGACCAATGAAGAGGTTTTATCAGGTCTTACCTTATCAACGCGATTTACGAAAATCAATGCAAGACTTGCAATTATAGTCTGTGGTAATCTATCTCGATCCTTACCAATGCAAATGGCAGATTACTGGATCCAGGATTGTAGTGCAGCCACAGAAAACATTTTACTTCGTGCCACCGATCTAGGCTTAGGGGCTGTATGGTGTGGAATTCATCCTCAAAAAAGGGCAGAGAAAAAAGTATCTGAACTCTTAGCCCTTAGTGAGAAACAAATCCCCTTAA
This sequence comes from bacterium, assembly GCA_030539495.1. GTDB lineage: Bacteria > Bacillota > Clostridia > Lachnospirales > Lachnospiraceae > KM106-2. The sequence goes on from JAUNRX010000006.1 coordinate 57,400, forward strand.
ATATCATATACTTAGGGTATCCTGCCGAAACTCCTGAAGCACGGGATCAGTATGATGAGAAAAGAATTCATTATATTCGGTAAAATGTTGTTCTAGCCTTAATTTTGATCGCTTATTATTGATTTAATCACTCGTTTTATATATTGTATATTTAGAACATATTAATCTATAAAAAGATAAAGCCAGATGTCTAATAGGCATACTAGAAAGGATAAACATATGAAAACATTTAGTAAAACAATCAAATTTAACGTAGATCTTATCTTCGCAAAGTACAGATTTGAAATAACTATTGATAACAAGAAATAGTTGATTATGATAGAAAGGCATACTCGATTGATAGAGGTGCCTTTTTTTTATTATTAGGAAATTTCTCTCGAAATCCCCTAATAATAAAAAAGCACCCTAAAAACGAGTGCACGATGCACACTCAGCTGCGAGGATTATGTCGCTAATGCGACCAGCTTCGGCGCGGGCAAAGTGCGTGTCCCTTGTAAAGAACTTAAGACGCGAGAGTGTGTGGAACACACACTTTGTACTTCTTATAAAAACAATAGTAGTAGAAGTGATAATAGTAATACCTGAAAATATTTCAATCTAAACAGAATGCGTATTTCGGAAAATAAGCGAATTTTATTGTTCACATGAACAAATATCCGTTTCAATAGATTAACTGAGCTAAAACGGCCTTTATAAGCTTTAAAATAATAGTTCAAATCTATATTGTAACTATAAGCCATTATGTGATTGATTTTTATATGATTTACGCAGAATAATATGCATAATGATCAAGTTCACCAATAATTCTATAAATTGTATTGTAAAGTTGGAATTTATGTTATAATAAATTCAATTAATTTGTCGAATTATTGATTATTAATTCGAATAGGTATATGAACCATTGGTTAAAATCAAATGATTAATTTGAGAATGTAATCTGATCATATATCAGTCATATGAAAAGAATTAAATATAACATGAATAAATTGTGAGAGCACTATAAAATCCTGGCTCAAATAGCTAGAGGAATCAGAGCATAGAATGATCCCCAATTAAGAGTACTAAAAACAAGAGTCTTAAAAAGAAAAACACATATAATGTACATAATAATAAAACCCTAAATAAATAGAATGCCATAGATAGACTAAGAGAGGGGCCCGTAAAGGTCTACATCCAACTATTCGCGAAACGCAAGTTTAACGAATAGTTGGAATACTTTTCACTTAGAATGGGCTTTTTAAGCCTTTGAATATCCGTTTGGTTCTCAAAACCCTGTAATTTGTTGTTTGCATATATTTATGTAAAACTCTTACTTTACACTCTTATTTTTACTATGTATTTGTAATTTGCTCTGCAGCTACTTCCCCACGTTTGTAATTCGCTCAGATCTGATTGGCTGGGCTCTGTTCTTTCTTCCGGTAATCAATTCTTCATTTAATTGTTCCAATCATTCTTATAGCATCTCATTTATATTTATCATTTAGAATATGCTGCAAAACAATTTATTGCATTCAACGAATTAAATCAACTTTGTAAAACGGTTTATATATTGACATAATCCTTGAGTTTTCTTTCTAACATTTATATCTATTAATTCGACACTTTTCTATACCTGCATTTATTACAGTTACAATGCATACTAAACCTGATTTTGTTCACTTGTAAGACCGAGTGGTTTAACATATCTGTGCCCTCAAAAGGAATTATATAAAATCTCATTTGCTCACCTCTTATATATTTTACTGTGTAACTCATAAATCCTACTGCCTGAGAAACTCTGCTGCACAAGGCATTTTTCTAATATGCTCTGATTAAACGCATGCTTTGTTTCATTCAGAGAATGTTTCTTTATTGCATAGCTTGTCCTAGACTTATGTTTACAATTTTCTTTATTATGAAAACTCGACATGGTTAGCCGTTTATATTTGTTTGCTTTATACGTTATAGATTATGTTTCTTCTATGTGTTCTTTATATCTGCTGCCAATTAGATCTCTATCAATTGTGTTCTAGTAAGTTAGATATGTTTCTCTATAGGTTTTCAATTTTTCTGATGAATTAGAATTAATGTAACTTTATTCATTCGTTTACTTAGAGTTCTTTTATATAAGGTTTTATGCCTCCTTAGACTTCTTGTGATGAGTGATTTGATGAAATATCGATTCTTATTAACGTTTATATGTAAATTGCGTTCTCTAGTTTTAAAACTCTTTCCTTACATCAAGATACGTCATTATTTATGTATTTCTAGTCTATTACGTCTATGTAGCTTATTCATACTCACCAAATAGATACATTTCATAATTTGTTTCCCGTATGTATGCTTTTCTCTTATACGAATCCCCTTCCGCAATCTCTTACCTTATACAAAGTTCTCTCTACTATGTTGTTCCCCTATCTTATCATCTGCTGCCTTACTTAGTATCCTAGTTCCTCAAGGATCGTTACTGCGCTTTTGATTAACTCTACGCATGTTGTATGAAATATGTCGTGCTTTCTTGCATAGGTTACGCCTTCCTCTGTAGATACATCGCATTTTATTAATTCTCGATAAATTGTAGACTGGTTTACTTCTTTAAAGCATTTTATAAATTTCTGTGTCTGTTCATAGCAATAGGCCTTTTCTTCTTCTCCTGTTCCTACGCCGCTTCCTTCTTCATTTCCGTGTGTCGCTTCGATTACGAGGATTGCTCCAGAGACCGCACCACAGACTTCGCCCTCACAAAGTCCTCTTACAAGTCCGCAGGCAACTCTGACAGCTACGTTTTCCGGTATTCCGTATTTCGTCCATCGTATTGGCAATACGTCCGCAAAGTTCGCATTCTATTTGACAACATCCAATGGTTCCGTCATCAAGTATTATATAATCCCAATCGCCTCCGCTATGTGCAAAAATTCATTTCACTTATTCTCCTCAAAAACTTATTTTTAACTTATATAAGAGCCTAATTTGTCTTTGTATTCTTCTTTAGGAAGTCCTTTACCTCTTTCATATACACATCCGGATATTTAACACTTCCCATACAATGCGTATCATCATCAAATAACTTCATTTTCTTATTCGTATTGGTAGCCGCCTCATATAGGCCTTTGGATACGGTAATTGGAACTCTTGGGTCTCCACTGCTGCCAAAGAATAACGTTGGTACCGTTGTCTTTGCTATCGCCTTCTTACCATTTACATCGTCTAACGAGAAATTATAAAAATGCTTTAGGAACTTATCACAGCTATCCGTTACGGTGTCAAACTCTTCCTTACTGCCTTGTGTTGTCCATAGACCAAATAGATATGTCTCCATGCTATCTAATGGACTATCTAGAATTGCCGCATCAATCGTTTCATTTGCATAATCGGTTCCAAGCGTTACGGAAGTTACCGAACCGCCATATGATCCCGCCCACACAATCAGCTTATTTTTCTTGTCTAGCTTTTGGTCGATATAGTCTACACAATCTAACAGGTCGTATTTCTCTAATGCGCCATATGTAGTAAACTTTGCTTTATTTTCTCCTGAACTACGTAGATCAAACGTCAAAATGTTATAGCCATTTTTCAGAAATAGTTCTGCAACGCTCATATTGGTAAAGCGGGTACACCCTTGCCCATGAATAAATATTACAGTATCTCGGTTTTCTTTCTCGTCTAGCTTTATGTAGGTTGCCGGTATGTTATGCTGATCATACGTAGACTTAATCGTCAGGTTCTCTACCTGATACGTTTCTCGGTACTTATTAAAGTAAGTCTTGCTTATCTCTGAATTCTGATTGATTTGTAATGCCTGTGAGCAATAGGTTAACGCGGTATCGTATACATCCTTACCGTACTTCTTAATAAATGTCTCTTTTCCATTTGAGGTAATGCCTAAGTTACTCTCTTCCTCAGTTAATGTATCTCCCGTAGAATCTGCTGCCTTTGGATGATGATTGGTTACAATTGGTGTCTGCGTTGCTAATAAATTATTTTGAATACTGATCGCCTCTGGCGTTGAAGTTTCTTTATCCTGTTGCGCCGTAGCCACGCTTTGTGGTGCGTTATTCTTAGTTGTCTCCTTATTCGTTGAACAGCTGGCACATGTTAAAATGAATGCTGCCGTTATGATAAATGATGCTTTATAGTTTCTATTATTGTTTCTATGCATGGTATCCCCCTCCTCAAAATCTATTCTATCGGATGCATAGGTATTAAGAAACCTAGGTAATTGCATCTATTTACTTAAACTTTTATGGTAGAACATAGTGTGCGTTTATATATAGAAAAAGCACTGAGCGTTTACTCAATGCCTTATTTGGTAATTCTCTTTATCTTTTGGTTCTTGTAATCGATCTCTATTTCCAATAACGTATGTTTTATAAAATCATCTAAGTTACTGATTGTAAATCTCTTTGCTTTAGTTTTCTTTTTGTACAAGCTCTTATCTAAATCGATGAATTTTATACGATCTGTCTCCATATGAAACTGTATCCATACAACTTGATCTGGTTCCTGAGTAGAGAACGTCGTTGTTTTATTAGGTAAACAAGTTGCTTTAATTTCAACACTTAGATCACCGTTTATTGCATCGTACTCTTTTCCCTTTAGATCTTTGTAACCAAGTATATGCCTACATAAGTTTTCTGAAAATAATACGGGTATATTAGGTACCCTATCTTTGCCAAATATTTTTACATGTACTTTCCATACTTCTTTATATGCGCTATAATACTCTAAAATCTCTTGTTCTGTTATCATTTAATTACTTCCTTATCCTTTTAAGTCAGCTTAAGTATAACCGACTTATTCTGTGATAAGCAACAAATATATGTTATAGCTTTCACGTCTGTTATTTCACTTGTTCTGTCTATTCCCAGTCTCCCTTTATTTGAAGTGGTGTACCTTCCTCCATAATCTTAAATCCATGTTTTAGATAGAATCCGACATTTCTCTTCTCCTCTGGGACAACATCTACATAGAGCAACTCTTTATACTCCTCTAATAGCATATGTAATAAGGTAGACGCTATCTGCTGCCCTTGATACTCTGGTTTTACGAGTAGGCAGTCAATCGTTGCTTGCCATATTCCATCATCTAGACCACGGATCAATCCAATTAATTGTTCACCATCCCATGCAGAGATTACGTGGCTTGAGTTCTCGAAAGCCTTCTTTAGACGCTCTGGAAAGTTCCCGGAATACCAATCTACTGCTTGAAATAGGCTTCTTATGAGCTTTTTACCAGTGTTCGAACGTATGTTCTCTCTCCTGTATTTTCTTATCT
>JAUNRX010000055.1:0-16504 GCA_030539495.1 bacterium
GATGAAATCAGGATTTCATCCAAGCTTGGCGACTTTGTCGACAAGCTTATTATTCTGCGTCTGCAAATAATGGAGTGGATAAGTAACGGTCTCCGGAATCTGGAAGAAGCGCTACAATTGTCTTTCCTTTATTTTCAGGTCTTTTCGCAACTTGTGCTGCTGCATATAATGCTGCACCAGAACTAATTCCTACAAGAATTCCTTCTTTATGAGCAATTTCTCTTCCTGTCTCAAACGCATTTTCGTTAGAAACTTTAATTACTTCATCATACACAGATGTATTTAGTACCTCAGGAACAAAACCTGCACCAATCCCTTGGATCTTATGTGCTCCTGGAGCTCCACCGGATAACACTGGGCTTGTTTCTGGTTCCACTGCGATTACTTGAATGTTAGGATTTTTAGATTTTAAATATTCGCCAACACCTGTTACTGTTCCGCCAGTACCAACGCCTGCGATAAAGATATCTACTTCACCCTCTGTATCGTTATAGATTTCTGGTCCTGTTGTTTGTCTATGAATCTCTGGATTTGCTTCATTTACAAACTGGCCTAGAAGGATGGAGCCTTCGATTTCTTTATTTAACTCTTCTGCTTTCGCAATGGCACCTTTCATTCCTTTTGCACCTTCTGTAAGTACAAGTTCAGCACCATATGCTTTTAATAATTTTCTACGTTCGACGCTCATTGTATCAGGTAACGTTAAAATAGCTTTATATCCAAGGGAAGCAGCTACTGCAGCAAGACCAATTCCTGTGTTTCCACTAGTTGGTTCAATGATAGTTGCACCCGGCTTTAAAATACCTTTTTCTTCTGCATCCTTGATCATTGCATATGCGATACGATCTTTTACCGAACCTGCTGGATTAAGGTATTCAAGTTTTGCTAAGATAGTGACATCTTTAATATCATGTGCCTTTTCAAAATTAGTTACCTCAAGTAATGGTGTTCCTCCAATTAACTCTGTTGCACTTCTTTTAATATTCTTCATAGCTAATTCCTCCTTTTTCATTTCCTAGTTATTTAATAAGTATAGTACGTATTATATTCTTCCATTTCCTAGATGTCAACTAAGTATTGTAGGTTTTTAGAATGTTTTCTCTTATTATTTTAAAAGGAATTTAATTCATACTATTTTCAAAAAGAGAAAAGGATATGGTGACAACTTTCCCCCTCCTCAAATACCATCGCACACAAAAAGGAGCTTTCCAAACGAATTGCTCTCGCTTAGAAAACTCCTTTTTCCTCGTTATGCAGTAATTTGCTATAAAACACTATCCTTAAACTTTTCAAGCTCTTTAATATAGATCTTCGCCAGCTCACTCAGCATTACATTTTTACGCTTAATATAGCCAATTCTCATTGTGTCCTTATTCTCTAATGGAACGGCTGTATAGTCATCTCCATTTAAGTCCTCACAGATAATGCCGGAACAAAGCGTATATCCATTTAATCCAACCATAAGGTTTAATACAGTAGCTCTATCATTTGCCTTGATAATCTGCTTGTAATCTAATGTACTAAATACCTCCTCTGCAAAATAAAAGGCATTATTATTGCCCTGCTCAAACGAAAGACACGGATATTCCATTAAATCCGTAAAACTAACACTCTTCTTGCCTGCCAAAGGATGCTTCTTCCAGATGTACGCATAAATTCTGCAATTCATCAGTTCCACAAATTCTAACTCATTCTCATGGAAAATCTTTGTAAGTGCCTTTTCATTAAAATCATTTAGATATAAAATGCCAAGCTCACTTTTTAAATGCTTAACATCCTGAATGATTTCATAGGTCTTAGTCTCTCGAACTGCAAATTCATATTCATTCATGCCAAAATGTTTTACCATCTGGATAAATGCCTGCACAGCAAAGGTATAATGCTGCATGGAAACGGCAAACTTTTTCTTTCCGGAAGCTTTATTTACAAAACGGTCTTCTAACAGCTCATAATTTCCGATAATCTGCCTTGCATATCCTAAAAACTCTTCCCCTTCCACGGTTGTCTTAATTCCTCGATTGGAACGTGTAAAGATGGTTAAGTTGATTTCTTCTTCTAGTTCCTTAATGGCTCCGGATAAGCTTGGCTGGGAGATAAATAACTCTCCTGCCGCCTTATTCATAGAGTGATTATCTGCAATCGCAATTGCATATCGTAATTGTTGTAATGTCACCTTACCCCTCCTTGACGAACAAGTCTTTGGACTTTTCATCCTCTCGTTCTCTAAATATGTAGAATGCCAAGGCAATTAGTAAAAAGCTGCCTGTGCACACCTGAAATGGATATCCTAGCAGGCCGCTTTCTGGAATGATAAATGGTAAAAAGGTAATTGCCCCTGCAGGTGGAAATGGTTTCTTGGTAAGTACAAAGATGCCATTAATGATAATTGCGGCAATAATTGCAGCTACTGTCAAACCAAGTCCTAATCTAACACAAATTATATAACGGCTGAGCACTCCTGTAAATGCACCCAGTCCAGTTACCAAAAATATCATAAATGGTGCCTTTCTTGGTGCTGCACCCACATTAGAAAATTCCGTAAACAATACAAGCAGCGGCGGTGCTACAAAAAACAGATAACCGGAATAGGTTGGAACAACGGAACATAGGGCAACTCCTGCTAACAGAAGCCCCCAGTGGGTCAGCTGCTCTTTATATGGCAAGATAATCTTATGATATGGTCGATATTCTCGAAATCCGATCCGTTCTAATAGGAATTGGACCGCAACAATGATACATGACATAACCGATACCGCGATTGGATAGATTACGCTAGTCGTTCCCATAAACAAAGGTAAGATACAGGCTGAAATCATTGGTGCCAAGGAGCATTTCGCCATGGTCAGACTTAGACCTACAATCCCATATGCTATTACAACTTTTATAAATAGCGAACAAGATAGCATTCGGTTCATACCGATTCCCATAACAGCTGAAAGCGTCATAAGTGTTACAAGCTTTGACTTACTGACTTCCCATGGCTGGCGTTTGCATGCAATTGCACCGGTCGTCAAAGCCACGATTTCCGGAAACAAGATTTCTTTTTCTCCACTTAGCTCTGCTGCCAATACCATTGCTACTGTTAATGCTATGCTAATGCAAATACAAATGAAACGTTTTATTCTTTCGTCCTTCACAACTATCATCCTCCATACTCTTCTATTTTAACGAAATAGACCTCCTGACTTTTATGTCGAAAGCCAGGAGGTCTATTAAGTGAAATCAGATACTATAATATCATATCTTTTACTTTTCGATTAGTTGTAGTAAGCGTTCGGAAGATTTACCATCACAATTTGTTAAATAACGGTCTCTGAACTCTTCTTGTAAGTCATAGTCATAGTCTTCAAGCTGCTCCATAAATAGGATTAACTCTTCGGTACTGTAGACGATTGGCCCCATTGTAATATCTTCATACTCGTAATTGAGCTGTTTCTTTTCATAGAACTCAACATGATCACTTGCTGTCATAAAGATCGGCTTATGAAGCAGCGGTGCCTCAAAGAATGCATTACGGTAATCCCCTACCATCACATCTGCCATTACAAATAACTGACGGAGTGCCATTTGTCCTGTAATATCAAAAGCAAAGTCAGAGAAGCAATTGGCAATGCGGTAACTTTCTTTTCCCTTTGGAGGCTTACAATGGATTAACATAATGTAATCATCCTTAAACTTAGAATACATTTGAGGAATATCTAAGAATTCCAGTTTCTTATATGGTTCTTGGTGGAAACGATAGTAAGGCATGTATACAATGATTTTCTTTCCTTTTGCTTGTGGAAATACCTCATAGAGTGCCTTATATGCCTCAGCCTTATAATCTGGATCAAAGTAAATATCAGTTCCGCAGTTTCCGATTGGTTTGATTACTTCTGAATTCTTAATTCCATATGCAACTTCAAAACTCTTTGCAAGCTCTTTACTTGCCACTGGAAGATAATCATAATTTCCTCGTTGCGTCAATTGGTTATATTCCATTTCCGCTTCTAACATATCTGGATTTTCTTTTGCTAACCCAAAACGAGTGAACATAAATGCACTTTCGTGTAATTGTACAAACTTCGTCTCTTTACGTAAGTTTAGTCGATTTACACCAATACAGTTTTTCGCGACAATAATTGCTTTTGCAGTTGCTATTGTCTGAAGCTCTTCTGCTTGGTATTTCTTTTTGCCTGTCAATTCTTTTACAACGATATCTTTTTGGCTTGCTAAAAGTTTTTTAATTTCATAAAACTCTGCTTTTGGAAGATCAGATGCAGAACCAATTAAAACGATTAATTTAGTATTTACAGGTATCTTAGCAAGTGTATTATATTGCTCTTGATATTCCCTGGATACTTTGTTAAAGTACTTGATCTGTCCTCTAAACTTACTGTCTTCTTCTAAATTCTTGCTCTCTACTAATTTTTGTTTTTCTGCTAATTCTGCTTGTTTCATTTCTTCTGGTAAGACTACTGTAAGGTAATTATATTGTTCTACCATTGCTTCCGAAGATCTTGCAAGCGTCATATCAATGGATTTTGTCATCTTCGTAATCTTTTCCCCATTTTCAATAGCCTTTAGCATCTCATCAGTTAACGCAGGTGCGTATTCATTCTTTTCACCATACGTACCAACGGAATCAATTAATGGTGCAAGACATCCGGAAAATGCTTCATCTTCCTGATTTTCACTAAAGTAATTTAATCCAAAATTAAATAGGGCGTAATCAAAGTCTGCTTCATTGTCTACATTTAAACGTAAGTAATCCTTAACAAACTGAGATAAGTAACGTTTCATAGCCGTAAATAATTGCTGATCACAATCAACGTCTTGTAGTACAGGGACTACCTTGCCATCTTCCTTCGTATAGCTTGTAATACTCTTATATGGGATATTTGCAAAAATGGATTCTACAAATATTAATGGCGTTCTGTTGCCTGTGAAGTTGTGACGTACGTTATGCCCTTGTGTTGGATAAATACTACGTACATAGTAATATGGAACATCTAATTCTTTTCCTGTTGCTGCATGCACTAAGCGAGTAAAGCAGTCTTGCGTATAGCCTCTTCCCCAGTATTCAACAAAAGCAAACTTTTCATCAAAGTTGATTTCTTGATTTAAGTATTCTAATACAATCTCACGGTCATTTGCCGCAACCTGTAATAAGTACTCATGATATTTCTCAGAGAATGCAAATGTATTTACAAGGCCATCCATAGTTGCCTTATCAATTTCTTCAAGCTCTTTGATATAGCTAAGCTGTGGAAAATATTCATCAAAGACTTTTTCATCCATACATAATGCCTTTAACAGCTTTTCAAAGGTTCTAACTTCAGTGAAATTACCGAAACCGGAGAAGAATTCTTCATCGATTTCATTTACAAAGGATGGTACACGCCAAGCCTTTCTTGATCCATAGATATATTTTGTCTTAATCGAAAGTTTTTTCTCTTTGATTATCGCATCTGCAATTCTCTTTAACTGATAGCCATCTCTTGAAATAAAGTATAGACAGTCCGTACCACGTTCCATTGCATCACGAATTGCCCAGTTTACGTAAGGAACAAAGTATAAGGAGATATATGCGTATGCAAAATAATCCTTTTTATTATAATGAGCTTCTCTAAAGCGAGCCATTTTAGCAGCTAACAAGAAGGAGTCATAGCTTCCTAACTCCGTCGTAATTGCTGTTTCATATTCATTAAACTGAAGTGTCTTATGGACTTTTGCTGTAATACCCATTTGTCGAGCCATCTTACCATCGGCAAAACTATTGTCTCCATAATGGATCCACTCTTTGAAGTTATAAGTTTCAAAGCTGCGATACACTTCCAAATAAAGCTTTCTAGTTGTCTTTTGCACGCCATAGTCGCTGGATAAGAATAATGGCAAGGTAGCTAGAAGTGGATTTGCTTTTGCTAACATCTTTTTAATTATCTCTTTGGAGAGATACATATCACTCACCAATACGACAGTGTCTCCATTTTGAAGCAAGTCTTCAATCATGGCGATACGCTCATACATTGGAATTACATTATCAAGTTCCGCTTCTAATTCTTTTTCTTTTAGGAATTCTACCTGCTTGTCTGTTAATCCATATAAAGTCTTAAGATTATCAAAGATTTCATCAAATGTGATTTCTCTTCGATCACTCTTTCTGATTTGTAATGTCTTTTGATAAAACTCACGGACGTTAGCTTCTGCATACTTACGAATTTCAATATAGTTAGAAACAAAGAACTGGGAGAATCCTAAGTTAGACTTCTCAATCTGCTCTTTTACATAATAGAAAATTCCTTGTGGTTCTAATACCTTTCTTGTAAATACCGTGTCAAAGATATCGAAGGAATATAGCGTCTTCATTTCTGTTTCCTTATCTGGTGTAAAGGCAATTGTCTGGTTCACAATCGTCTCTAAGGAATCTTTTCCTGCATACGCCCAGAATAAGTCATAAATACGTTCTCTTTCCTTGTCATCGTCTTCTTGATAGCGATCAAGGGATGTCAATAATTCATCAAAGGAATTCGCAATCTTACCACATGTCATTTCCTTTAAGTCAAATACAAGATCTCTAAAGCTCTTATCCTCATAATCAAAGATGTAGCGGACATAGTTTTTCACTCCTGCTGCCAGCATATCATAGAAGATGGAAGAGTAATCGATGATCGCCAAATCTACCTTATCCATGATTTCATAGAAATCTAAGGAATTATCCCAGAATAAGAGATTTTTACAATCTGCATAATATTCTTTATACTGCACATATTGATAATCTTTCTCCATCAAAGGATGGATTTTGAAGATCATAAGCATATTGTTTGCCTTTAGTTTCTCAATCAAGGCTTCCATATCCGGAATGGCTTTTCCAAAGAAATCAAATGGTGATTCATCTCGGTATGTAGGAGAATAGACTACGATCTTTGTATCTTTCGCAAGTCCCTTCTCTTTTAAGATATCATGGTCAAATGTTTCAATTCGTTCACAATATCGGTTATATTCACATCGAGGATATCCTGCACGAATTACTTTATCGTCATCAATTCCACACTGTTCCTTAAAGTGTTTTTCCATTAATGGTGATGTTACAAGGAATAACTGATTCTTTTTATAGTACTCGTTATACGTAATATATTTCTTTGCAATTCTTTCATTTAAGAATCCAAAGTCCACCTTACGCTCAATTGACTTACATCCAACCCCATGGAATAGATTCAGCATCGTCGCTTGTTCTAATCCCTTTGGAATGCTTTCCTTTACATTTTCTACAACATAGACTTGTGTCTTAGCGTAAATCTTATCTTTAATTGGATCCGCAAAAGAATATGCCTTATATCCAAGACTTCTAACATATTCTACTGTTTCAACATTATCACACATCCAGAAAGCATCAATATCTTTACGATATTTATTTACATAGATAAACAGCCACTTTGGATTTCCTGCAAAAATATTTCCTGCATTAAAAATCCAAACATATTTGCTGTCTTTATTAAAGGTCGATGATACATCCGTCCTATTTTTAATCGCTTTGCTAATATAATTTATATTAGATACCAAACGTTCAAACATATTTACTCTCCTACTTTTTTATAATATAAAACGTGTTTCTACAGCAAGTAATCCTACTGTAGAAACACATCTATTTTTATTTATTCTCTAACATATACTCTACAAGACGTCTGGAAGCATTTCCATCACATTCAGCTAAATACTTTTTGCGGAACGCTTCTAACTTTGTATAATCATAAGTTGCCACATTCTTAATCACATCTACTAATTCATACGTATCGGTTACTACTGGTCCTACCATTAAATCTTTGTAATCGAAGTAAGATTCTGTCTGATAGAAGTAAGTCTTGTAATCCGGTGCATATAATATAATTGGTTTCTTTGTTGCTGCAAAAAGGAAAGTCTCAGGTCGGTAATCGCCAACCATAATATCTGCAATGCTTAATAACTCAATCATTGACATAACGTCAGTCATATCTTTTATGAAGCCATCGTAATATCGTAAGAACTTAAGCTTTTCTTTTTGTGTAGGTGCATTGTAATGACATAACACTACATATTCATCGCTTAAGTATTCATTCATAATTCCCGGATCTGCTACTACCTTACATTTTGGTAACGTCAATGTATAACGGAATTGTGGCATATAGAAAATAATCTTCTTATCTTTTGCATTAGGATACATATTATAAAGTTTCTCTAATGCCTTTTTCTTAAATTTTTGATCAAATAGGCTATCTGTCTGACTTGCTCCAATTGGCTTCACAACCGATGGATCAGTAATGTTAAATGCCTTGGCAAATGTATCTACAAGGCCTTCCGAAGCAACTGGAACTAGTCCATAATTTTTGTGAAGTGGTGCTGCTTCTAAACGCTTCTTGTTATAGCCGCTGATTACTTCTTTTGTGCTGTATCCAAACTTAAGGCTTGGGAATGCGCTTTCCCATAATTGGACTACAACCGTTTCCTTACGCATCTCTAATACATTGATCAATTCGCAAGGATTTGCTAACACGATATATTTTGCAGTTGCAATCTCTTCTATTAGCTTAGCATCTGGAATGTGATAGCCTTTATATTTGTAAGTACTTACCCTTAGCTCTTTATGTTTTGCTAACTCATGTTTTAAGGATACAAATGCCTTTTCATTCTTTACAATCTCGATAAATACTACTTTATTTGGATCTACCATCTTATTAAGGTTAGCGCTATACATGTTATTTGCTTTTTCTTTTAAACTCCATAATCCTTGGATTTCGTCCTCATTTGCACTAAATAGTTTCGTTGCATCCGGTACTTTGTGGAACTCTCCGATTAATGGTGTCTGACGTTTATAAGGCTTAATGCGGTCTTCAAATACTAGATCAATAATACGTTCTGTGGCATGACCGTCACAGGAACTCATAAACTTATTCTTAAAGTCTATGATACGTTGCTTGTCAAAACGAGTATCGATATTTTTAATATAATCGATCATCTCTAAGTTCTTAGTGAAAATAGGTCCTGGTGCTAATTCATAGTAGTCATAGTAGAATCCACGCCAATCAAAGTACTCATTTAAATCGTAAGAGAAGAAAATAAGTGGGCGTTCTAATAATGAGTATTCAAACACTAAAGAAGAATAATCGGAAATACAGATATCTGCAACACAAAGTAATTCTTCAATACTCATAGTATTTGTGAAGTCCTGTGCAAACTCATCAAATACTGGAGAAATCTTTGGTGGACGTTTTACTAATGGATGATGCTTGAAGATTAATACATATTCCTCCGATAATGCTTTATGGAACATCTCTACGTTAAGCATATCCGGAGATTGTCCATTGGCAACCCTTCCACGGAAGGTAGGCGCAAATAAGATTACTTTCTTTCCGATCGAGGATGGCATGATATCATGTAATTTTTCATATGCCTTCGCTTTAAAGTCTTCATCAAAGAATACATCAGTTCTACTTGTACCTACTGGTTTCAAGACTTCTTTATGATCATGAAGGTTCATTGCCTCTTCATATGCCCAAGCAACTTCAGGACTACTTAATGTAACATTGGTATAGTTCTTGTAATATGGGAATTTCAGCATTTCTTTGCGGTTATCGCCAAAGATTAATTCCGCAGTACTGAAACCGAATTTCTTAAATGCCCCACATCCATGCCATGTCTGTGTCACGATGGTCTCTGGTCTCATCTTTACACTACTGATTACATTAGATGCTTCATTTACAAAGACATATTTGGCTGTCGCAATATCTCTAATCATCTCTGTACAACGTTTATTATACTCTTTTTTAGAAACAAAGCTATTACGTAAGAAATGACAATGTACATCTAACTCATAGTTTCTTACTAATTCATCATAAAGTAACTTAAAGCTGTTTGTTACTTCAGGAAGTCGTACTTCGACAAATACGACCTTGTCTTCCTGCACTGGCAGCTTTTTATATTTATTATATTCTTTGGGAAAATGATAACGCAATAAATAGTATTTACTACATCTGTTCTTTACCCTTTTTAAATTCTTTTTACACCAAAGATACACATCTAATACAAATGTCTTCTTTAGTTTTTCTTTTAATGCACCCATTTTAGTCCTCCTGCATTATATACTGTACTATACGTTTTGTCGCATTGCCGTCACAACTTGACATAAATTTATCTTTAAATGCTTTTACACATGATAGATCATAGTTTTTTGCATCCATAATTGCCTGTGCTAACTCTTCTTTTGTCTTTACAATAGGACCAGGCGTAAATTCCTCATATCCATAATAAAATCCACGCTGATCAATATAATCCTGTTCGTCATATGCATAAAAGATCATAGGTCGTTCTAATAAGGCATATTCAAAGATTAAAGAAGAATAATCAGAAATACAAATATCACTGGCACATAGCAACTCTTCGATTGTACACTGATTGTCATTATTTATGATAAAGGATTGATATTCTTCTGGTATCTCAATAAGATCCTGTACCACCGGATGATACTTTAAAATAATTACATAATCCTTATAAAGTAAATCATATAGATACTTGTAATCAAGCACCGATGCTTCCTTTGCCTGATGTGCTTCCCCTCGGAAAGTCGGAGCATATAGAACAATTTTCTTATTTCCTATATGGAACGTTTCATTAACCTTCTTTTTCGCGTTACGAATAAACTGCTGATCAAAATAAAGATCCGTACGACTTACGCCGACTGGCTTCACTATTTCGTCCGTAACCTGCATCGCTTCTTTATAAGCCCATACGACTTCCGGGCTGCTCACCGTAACCAACGAATAATTACGGTAAAATGGTTCTTCAAGTACTTTGTCTAGGCTGTGTCCAAACTTTTTAAATGCACCGCATCCATGCCAAGTCTGAATTAGCTTTGTCTCTTTTCTTAATGGAACGGCACTCACTACGTTGCTGCCCTCATTTAAGAACACGTACTCACTGGCTGCAAGATCTTTAATCATCTTTTTACAGCGAGAAAGGTAAGCCATCTCGCTTACCTTCCCATTGTGTAAGTAATGCGTCTTAATGCGGAATTCATTTTCCTGATTAAAATACTGATAAAGCAATGTGAAATTATTCGATAATGCCTCTAACCGAACTTCGATAAATAAGACACTCTTTTCATTTACTTTTCGCATTGCACATATCCGATAGTACAATGGAAAATAAATGTGCATAATCAATTGTTTTATAAGTTTTTTAAACATTCTAATCATTATTATTCATCCCAAACCATTACAGTCTTACCAATTAATTTATGGATATCTGTTTCAAATGCTTCTTTGATATTTTTTACGTCACGGACATGTGTTTCTGTTCCCACGATATTTTCAAGGTAAGAAACGATGTCTGGATTTTCTTTATATAACTCGATTAATCCAACAAAGTCTGCTCTTCCGCTTCGGCTGCTTCCAAAGATACGTAATCCTTTTTCAAGAACCATACGTGTATTGATTGGAACTAAGTCTTCGCTTACGCCAAGGATGGAGATCGTTCCTTCTGGATTGATGAAATCGATGATTTGGTTGATTGCCTTGCTGGAACCGTTTCCACCAACACATTCAAACGCATGGTCAAAACGTAAGTCATCTGGAATTTCAGATACATGGTATGTTGCATCTACAAATGTAAAGTCAGAAAGCTTGTTTTGATTTACACCAAATACATATACTTTTGTCTCAGGCATCATTTTCTTAATTAAAAGAGAAGTGATATAACCTAAGTTGCCATCTCCCCAGATACCGATTGCATTACGTCTTTGATGAGCAATCTTTTGGAAACGGGAGATTGCATGGTAACTTACGCTTACGATTTCCGTAAATGCAGCTACTGTCTTATTGATATCTGCCGGAAGGGATACCACACGGTCTGGCTCAAGCTGAACATACTCTTGTAATAAGCCGTCAAATCCGCTTCCTCTAAACTTACTGGAACGTAAGTAGTTTTCTTCAATAATATCGTCTTTTTCCGTTGGCGTATTTGGAATCATAACTACGTCTTCACCAATTTCAAATGTTCCGGTAGGATCGAATACGACCTTGCCAACGCCTTCATGGATTAATGCCATAGGAAGCTTTTGCTTTAAGATCTTTTCATCTCGTTTTCCTTGGTAGTAACGTTGGTCTGCGTTACAAATGGAAAGATAAGTTGGGCGTACTAATACCTTTGTATCATCAAGTTCAATATCTTCAAAACAGATTTCGAATTGTCTTGGTGCTTTTAATCGATAAACTGTATTTAACATCTTATTACTCTCCTCCTAATAATGCTTCAGCTACTCGTAAGTCATATGGATATGTGATTTTAATATTAAATACTTCACCATCTACTAAATGAACGTTTTGACCTTTCATTGCGAAGATTTTGCAAGCATCTGTTAAAATATCTTTTTCTTCTTCTGAAAGAGAATAGTATAATTCTTTTAATGTTTTTGCATTAAAGGACTGTGGAGTCTGTCCTTGGTACATTTTAGAACGATCTGGAATGTTTGTGATCAACTGATTATCCATGCTTTCTACAATGGTATCTGTTGCTGGAATTACCGTATCACAAGATCCAAATTGTTTTGCAAACTTAATGTTTTCTTCTAAAATTCTATGTGTTACAAATGGACGAACGCTGTCATGTGTAACGATAATCGTCTCTTCATTTAATTCATGATTTTCTTCGATGTATTTGATGGAGTTCATAATTGTCTCATTACGAGTGCTTCCCCCTTCAATTACAACGATGCGGTCGTTTTGTTTAATATATTTATGAATTAGGTCCTGTGTATGTTTGATCCAAGCTTTTGGGGATAAAACAATAACCTTTGTGAAATGTGGGTTTACCACAAATTTTTCAATCGTATGTATAATAATAGGCTTGCCACCAACATTCATAAACTGTTTTGGCTTGTCTACATTACCCATTCTGGTGCCTTTACCACCTGCTAAAACTACTCCAAAAATATTTGTTTCCTTCATTTTTTAAAGTTCCTCCTTGACTAATAAGCTAATGATGCGTTCTGTTGCACTGCCATCGCATGCATTCATATATTTATCATAAAATTTATTAGCTTTCTCTAAATTATAATTTGTGAACTGATCGATTACCACGTCTTTTAGCTGCCCGCTTTGGGTTACCTGTTCTCCCGGAAGCTCATTTGCATCCAGATAGAAACCGCGAGTGCTTGTATATTCTTTATAATCCGGTACGAAAAATACAATCGGTTTCTTTAAGATCGTATATTCGAAAATGATGGAAGAATAATCGGTAATCAACATATCTGCAACTGGTAATAATTCTTCTGTAGGCATCCTACAGTTTGACAACTTGAACTTTTCCTCCATATGAGGATGTAATTTTGTGATGACATAATAGTCATCCCCTAATTCCCTAGATAATCTGTCAATCTCTTTGTTACCTACAAGAATTGGCATTCCTGCATTCCCACGAAATGTTGGTGCCCATAAAATGATCTTCTTATCTTTGGCTTCGGGATATCTTGAGTAAAACTTAGCCTTACAGGCATCCGAATACTCTTTCCTAAAAAACTGATCTGTTCTCGAAATACCCAGTGCCTGAAACTTCTCTTTCGGCAAATTCATTGCACTTGAAAAGAAAGGAATACAGCACGTAGAACTGACCGTAACAAGATCTATGTTTTTCAAAACATTTCCACGATAATACTTAGGAACATCATCCATTGCATCACGCCCGAATTTTTTATATGCTCCACAGGCATGCCACAATTGTATCACTTTTGTCTGGCTTCTTTTATTGCACGAAGCAACAGGCAGATAATTATCACACACAATTACATAATTTGCCCTGGCATAACGTTTCATAAAGAAAATCATTCCTTTGATCTTCTGAGAAAACGATGCTGTTGCATAATTCTGAATGTGCGTTTCAATTGTATATTGTTGCTTGCTTAATTCATTATACAAATATTCCATGCTATATGGCATAGTGTTATGATGCGCATCTGCAAATATAACAAGGTTCTGTTCAATTGGCTTATACTTATGTAATGAGTAAACAATGGGAAGAGCGACAGACTGGACAAACATTTTCACATACTGCTTTAATACAAACTTAATATTCATAGCCAGCTCCCACACAATTTTCTTTTTATGTCCACATAATACCACAATATGATACCACACGTCATTTTTTTATACAAGTCCCCTAAAAATGTTCTTGAATTTTCCTTATTTTTTTCCGATTTTCCCCATGGATACTAAACTTTTTCTTTTGGATAAAATCATCAAAAACTTCAGATCAAAGATAGTTTTCGACGCCATTTTTTTCTATCGATTAAAAAATAAGTCCCGGACAAAGAAATACATCTCTGCCCCAGGACATATTCTTATAGGCATTACCGATACCTTGGATAGCACCTTCTTGCAACTTCATTGGAGAGTCTTTCCACCTTGCAGCTGCATTCCTTTGCTTTTTGGACGTCACAGCAAGCAGCTGTCGTATGACGTTTTGCATCACATACCAACTGTTCTACTTCCTCTTTTGTTTCCTTCAACCCACAGCGAAGGCTCTGGCAACAATTACTTCTAGTTGAATAGTTTTCATCTAGCCATTGATCAATCTGATTTGCAATACAATTCGACTTATCCAAATTCTGTTCAACACATTGAAAAGATTTCAATGCACAGGAAAGATATTCTTCTGCCTCTTCAAGTTCTTGCTGAACCTCTGCAGTCACAGCGTTATATGCTTCCACCAACTCACAAAATGCTTCCATATTTTCATTATTGTTGTAGTTACTATTACAGCAATTATTATTTGAACAGTTGTTGTTTGAATAATTACCATATCTATTGTTACATCTATATCCCATTCTTTTTTCTCCTTAACTATTTTTCTAGGCATTGCCTATATCATAGTATTCGAAAGTTTTCAAATGGTCCCATAATCTGAAACTTAAGATAATATACCACAAAGTTATATCAAAACAAGGGTGCATTCTCGTTATAATATGACATTTAGTTTTTATACCCAGAATTGTCTATATAATTTATAAGAATCACCTCTAAATATTTGTTAACTTTTACTCTTGAAATAAATTCGAAAAAGACTAAACTACATAAGTATAAGAAATAAAACAATTTAGGTTTTAGAAATGAAAGGATGATTGATTATGAAGAATAAAAGTGGTAAATCAAATGCAACTAACAAAGTTGAAAACGCATTCTCAAGCAGCGCGGAGTCTACATCAACTGTTGTCCCTAACAAAAAGCATCACAAAAAACCTAAGAAACAATACCTATAAGATGAAAACAATACTTACGATAAACAGCAAAGAGGCGGCTGCAGTACCCATTATCATAATGGTACTGCAACCGCCTTTTTCATTTCAGCAAATCAAGCCTTCCTGTGTGCTTATTTATCTTCACGAAGTAAATATATATTATCATCTTGATCATAAAAATTAAACATCTTACCATATGGCATTATCTGAATTTCTGTTGTCTTAACTCCATTTGCATTTAATTCTTCATAAGTCTTTTCAAGATCTGTCGTGCTTAAAAGAATGGATGGATGTGCTACATTGGCATCTTTATTCTGTGCTAACATAAGGTCTTTCTCATATATGATAAAGGACGTAAATGCTTCTGCAGAAGGTCCTACTTCTAACCAAGTCATATTTGGTCCCATCGGGATCTCAGCTTTTACAACAAAGCCTGCTTTCTCTACCCAAAATTTCTTTGCCTCTTGTTGATTCTTAACGTAAATTGTTATTTTCCCTATTTGATTAATCATATTAATCTCCTTCCTGTTCTCTTACCTAGTATGCACAACTACTCTTAGGTTCATGTTTCCACTAGACAATACTTGTGCATTCCTTTACAATGACGTAAGAGAAATTTCATTATATAAAAATGGAGAGTTAAATGCAAATACAAATTAATGATCAAGTCATTTCCTTCCAAGTGCAGTATGCCAAGCGAAAAAAGATGTCTATGGAACTTAGCTCAGAAGGCCATATCTTTGTCAAGGTTCCAACTAAGACAAGTGAGGAAACGATCTTAGAATTTATGCGTTCCAATTCCAAAGTCCTTCTCGACTATCAAAAGAAATTGGACAGCCGTAAATATATCTCCAGTCAAAAATCCTATGACGATGCTGAAAACTTCTTATATTTAGGAAAAGCATGCAAACTGACGGATTTATTGGAAGAGATTCCGGAAGACGAAGCTGCCATTCAGGCCAGCCTGAAAAAATTCTATACAAAGAGAACAAAGGAAATTGTAAAGAAAAGAGTCAAACATTTTGAAAAGGTCATTGGTGTCAAATCCAAAGGCATTACCATTGTGGACTCTAAAGCAGCCTGGGGCACTTGTAACTCTTTAAAAGAGCTTACCTTTAACTATCGCCTTTCTATGGCACCTGAAAGCGTTATTGACTATGTAGTGATCCATGAGCTATGCCATATCCTCCACATGAACCATGATCGTTCTTTCTGGAGAAAAGTTGGCATGTATGATACTGCGTTCAAACAAAAACAGGACTA
>JAUNRX010000055.1:16604-21592 GCA_030539495.1 bacterium
CTTTCTGGAGAAAAGTTGGCATGTATGATACTGCGTTCAAACAAAAACAGGACTATGTAGTGATCCATGAGCTATGCCATATCCTCCACATGAACCATGATCGTTCTTTCTGGAGAAAAGTTGGCATGTATGATACTGCGTTCAAACAAAAACAGGACTACCTCGCACACTTCGGTGGTGTTATGACAATCTAACACCACCGCATATGCGCGTGTCCTTTAATACTCTAACTGATTTAACATAGGATATATTTCATAATTCCTGTAGCAACACCGTCTTCATGCACACTGTCTGTCACCTGGTCTGCATAAGACTTTACATAATCGCTTGCATTATCCATGGCAACGCCACATCCTACTGCCTGCAACATCTCGGTATCATTAACTCCATCTCCAAATGCAAAACTAGCTTCTAATGGAAGGTCTAAGTGTTTCAGCACTCTTAAGATGGCAGAGGCTTTTGTATATTTCTTCTGATATAATTCGTATACCTTTCCTGCCACGCTGCTAAAACAGTCATACTCTGGATGGCTTTTTAACAGTGTTTCACAGTAGTTGGCCGCTTCTTCATCTGCACAGATCGTTTCAACTTTTAGTACTCGTAAGTCATCTAAGTTATAACTCCCTTTGATCCATTTCGATGAAATGTTGATTTCTTTAAAGAAGTCATAAAACTCCACATATTCTGGCTTCACATAAGAATAGTCTTCACATTCTAGCACATACTGGATGCCATTCGCTTCAAAGCCTTCTACAATTCGATGGATAAATTCCTTGTCCATTTCTGCCGTAAAGATTGTTTCCCCTTTTAGCATAATCTGCGCTCCATTGGCAGCAATCATGCCGTCAAATCCAAATCCCTTAATTGCTTCGCTTAAGTACGCATAAGGTCTTCCTGTGGCAATAAACACATAATTTCCCTCTGTCTGTAATCTATGGATTGCCTCTTTTACCTTGTCTGACATATCGAACTTGCCATCCATGGCATCGATTAATGTTCCATCGATATCAAAAAATACTATTTTACGCATACTTCTTCTCCTTTATGGACTTTATTTATGAAAGATTTGATTTACCGTACAATCATTTCCACTTCGTAATTCTTTGGTTGC
Organism: bacterium; assembly: GCA_030539495.1. Lineage (GTDB taxonomy): Bacteria > Bacillota > Clostridia > Lachnospirales > Lachnospiraceae > KM106-2. The sequence continues at coordinate 17,716 of JAUNRX010000055.1, forward strand.
AAATAATGTTGCTACTGCTGCCTCATAGTCACTCATCTTTTCTGTCTTACGGATCTTCTTCGCCATCTTTTCTGAATCTTCAAAGATATGATGTAAATAGAACCATACTTCCTTCATCTTGAACAGTACGTTACGATCTCCTGAGAGCAGTTCTTTATATCCACATAATAATTCACTGTGGTATGCCTTCAAACTTTCTTTCTCTATAGTCTGTCCTGTTTTTATCTCCTTAATAAGTCCCGGATTGGCAATTACGCCACGTCCTAACATTACTCGATCTACAGTCGGAAACTCCGCAATAAAATTATTGTAATCACTTGGCGTATATAAATCACCATTATAGCAGATTGGATGTTTGCTCGTTGCAAGGGCATCTTTAAATACGGTAAGGTTTGGCGTATTCTTATAAAAATCCTTTTGTACTCTTGGATGAATGATTAATTCTGTCATCGGATACTTATTGTAGATTTCCATAATCTTATAAAACTCTTCCGGATTCTCAATTCCAAGTCTTGTCTTAATTGAAATCTTAGTCACCTCTGCTGCAAAGATTTCTTCAAGGAAATGATCAAGTTCTTCCACATCGGTAAGCATGCCGGAACCTTTTCTCTTTGTTACGACGGTACCTGACGGACAACCAAGGTTTAAGTTGATCTCGTCATATCCTAACTCCTTAATGACCTTGCTTGTATTTACAAAATCATTTGCATTTCCACTTAAAATCTGTGGGATAAGCGTAATGCCTTTATTATTTTCAGGAAGGATATCCTGTAATTCTCTATGTTTTAGCTTGCCATTCTGATTCGTTACGACAAATGGTGCAAAATATTTATCTACGCCACCAAAATGAGCATTCTGTGCATTTCTTAATACGAACTTTGTTACGCCTTCCATTGGCGCAAAATAAAACTTCATCGATGTAACTCTCCTTTTTGCTAATCTTATTCTCTAATATCTTCTAAGCACTTCAATCTCTTTAATTCCATCACGATACATACTACTGCCACCATGGATGCAATTCCATCGGAAATCGCATTACTAAGATAAATTCCTCTCGTTCCAATCATTGGTGCCAATATAAGGATTGCAGGCACTACGATTACTCCATAGCGTAAAAATGAAAGTATGCTGGAACGCTTTGCCTTACCCACCGCTTGGAAATACTGGGAGCTGACTGTCTGTAATCCTACGATTGGGAGCATGCTTAAGTATAACTTGATGCCTCCTGACGTAATCTCGCTTAACGCTTGATCCGACGTAAAGATGCCGATTAACAGATATGGAAATAACTGTATCACAACAAATAAGAATGTCGACAATACAAAAGCACTTACTAACGCCAAGGATAAGGATTTTCTTACCCTTCCATACTCTTTGGCTCCCCAGTTAAATCCACAGATTGCATTATTTCCTTGTACAATTCCGTTTACTACCATATGGTAGAACGTAAATACGCTGGACATAATGGTAATCGCGGCAATATCTAAATCCGTTCCTACCTTTAACATGCTGCTATTAATAAAGATATTTACCACGGTAGCAAGTAACTGTACAAAGAAGGATGGCATCCCCATGCTTACAATTGCCTTGAATAGTTTACATTCTCCCTCAACCTTGCGTTTGGATAAATGGATCATAAAATCTTCACGTTTTCGAAATGCGTGGATCACATATAAAGTCAGCGTAAACTGCGAAATTACGGTTGCGATTGCTGCTCCTGCAATTCCTAATTTAAATCCAAAGATAAAGATGGGATCTAAGATCATATTTAAGATGGATGTGGCAATAACGATCTTCATAGACGTCTTTGCCTGTCCGATGGAACGAAGGGAATTATTCAAACAATACCCCGGTATACCGATAATCGAGCCAACAATAATAATCGTAATATAGACTTTGGCATATGGCATAACCTGTCCGGAAATGGATAACAGACGCATAATTGGGTCCATAAACACCATAAACAGTACTGCAAATCCAGTTAAAAATAGGATGATATATTTTAATGCAAGATATAAAATATCCTCTGCTTCTTCTTTTTTTCCTTCTCCTAACTTAATAGAGACTAATGCTGATGAGCCAATTCCAAGCAGAAGGACAAATGCCATTTGCAAAATCTGTACCGGCATGGTGATCCCTACTGCAGTCAATCCAAATGAACTGACTTTTCCAACAAAGGCACGGTCTACAATATTAAAAATGGCGCTGCTTAGCATTCCCAATATGGCCGGTATGCTGAGTTCCCATAATAGACGGCTCACTTTCTCTTTTCCAAGGTTGTGATTCATTTCTTTCCTCCTATAATTGTGTATCCACACTATAATACAAGTTTTTTCTCCAAATAGCTACATACTTTTATGTAAATGTGGGAAGTAGAGTTCCTCTTCCTTCCCAACAAGTAAATATTTAGTTTGCGTCCAGGTATTCTAAGATATCCATTGCATTCTTATCTGTCTTTACTTTTTCCATGGCTTTTTCAATATTGCCTTGTTCATCGATTACATACGTAGTACGAACAACGCCCATTCCTACTTTGCCATAAAGCTTCTTTTCTTTCCAAACATCATATGCCTGAATTGCTACTAAGTCTGGGTCGGAAAGTAATACAAATGGAAGCTCATATTTTGTTGCAAACTTCATATGGGATGCCACGCTGTCTTTACTAATTCCAATTACTACTACGTCTTTTTCCACATACTTAGGATATGCTTCTCCAAATGCACATGCTTGTTTTGTACATCCAGGTGTATTGTCCCTTGGATAAAAATATAATACGATTTTCTTTCCTAAATAATCTGAAAGGGATACTTCTTTTCCTTCTTTATCAAGTAAGGTAAAGTCTGGTGCTTTCATTCCTACTTCTAACATGTCTTTATTCTCCTTCTTTTACAAATACAAATGTTGTCTCATCGGATCTCTCTTGGCTAAATGCAAAGCCAAATCGGTCAAATGTCTTAATCTGTTCAATGTCGGTAATCTGATTTTCCGCCATAAAGCGAACCATCTCTCCACGTGCCATCTTTACTTGGGTGCTTTTTTCTCTTACCTTATCATTTACTACTTCTCCAAAGACACAAGTAATAAAGGTATGTTGCTCGGTTATATACTTGCTGATGCATTTGCTGTATTCTTTGGATGCAAGATTGATAATTACATCGGTTTCCTCAAATAACTTATCAGCAAGCTTTCTGCTCCAGTAGTCATATAGGTTCTTTGAGTCATGGCCTGCTAACTTTGCCTGCATTTCCAAACGATATGGTACAATTCCATCAAATGGCTTTAATACTCCATAAAAGCCAGATAACACACGTAAATGTTCTCCGATATACGTGAGTGCATCTGTATCCAACACATTTGGAGCCATATACTGATATTGAATGCCTTCATAAGATAAAATGGCTGGCGTAAGGTTACGTGTTAAGTCCATATTCTGAAAACGGCCATAATTCAGCTCGGCAATCTTGTCATTGCACTTCCATAGCTCTTTGGCTTCCTCATAGCTTAAGCCTTGCATATAGCCTAATAGGGCATGAGTTTCTTCCATAAAGGAAGGCATGTCTTTATATTCAAGAAGATCGGTTTCATCTACCATCTTCTTCGCTGGTGATATTATAATTCTCATAGTTAGTATTCTCCGTCATTTGGTTGTTACTCCAACTTGTTATCTACTATTCTCATTGCCTATTCTATCATTATTCCAGCTATGTTTCTATTCTTGGCTCGTATTTACCAAATATTCACTTTTTAGTGTGAGTTGGGCGTTTTTAATTAATAGGAGAGGGCTCGAAAAGAACTTTCCTCGTATGTTATATTCCTATCAATAAAAAAGCACTGCAGGCAGACTTAACTACCGGCAGTGCTTTTTGGACTTTTATTT
>JAUNRX010000056.1:0-6571 GCA_030539495.1 bacterium
TGTTTTAATTCTTTTACTAAGATGATATTCTTTTCATCTACTGCTGTAATGAAATCTTTTGTCTTTCCTGAGAATAAGCCACGAACTGTTTCTAATGCGTTTACATCTTTTTCATTTTTCGTTTCAATTAAGAAAACAACACGTCTAACTTCTGTATCGATGTGTAATTTCTTCGCTCTATTATAAATATCAACTAATAATAAGTTATCTAATAATAAGTTCTTAATAAAGTTGTCTTTGTCATAACGTTCCTTATATGCAACTAATAAGTTTTGAATTTGGAACGCAGCAATTTTTCCGACCATATACACGTCATCACTGTCACCTTTAACTAAGATTACATATTCTAATTGATGTTCATCAAATACCTTAAAGAATTGGAAGCCTTGTACTACCTGGCTGTCTGCTGGTGAATCAACAAACGCTAATACTGCATTTTCATAATCATCTGCATTATTAATTGTAGACGCTAACGTTTTACCTTCGGTATCCATAACACAAATATCTATTCTAGTAATGCCTTTAAGTCCTTCGATCGTATTTTGAAGAATTTGATTTGATATCATTACATTCACTCCTTTAGTATCCACCACAATGGGTGATTGTTCTTTATTTACCTATTTTATGTCAACAATTCCTGTTTCACATGGGATAATTTCTCCATATGTATAAACTTACTTTTTTCTTCTTCTGTATATGTCATTAATGTTAGAAAAAAAGCATTATCCCCTAAATAGTTACTAAACATATACATTAATATTATCATTAAATTCGTCAAAAGTAAACAAAGAGTTCCACGCTACGCTGAAGCTACCTATGTATTAAAAAAGGAGCCGTAGTACTAATTTCTTAGTACTATAGCTCCTATATATATTCATAGTATCACTTACTATTAGTTAGCAATAACTTGTTCTGTTTCTTTATCGAAGATGTGGATCTTAGATAAGTCAAGAGCAACTTTAATTGCATCTCCTGGTCTAGCAGTTGTACGTGGGTTAACACGTGCTGTGATTTCGAATTGTTCTAATTCTAAGTATAATAATACTTCTGCACCAAGTAATTCGTAAACTTTAACTTTTACATTAAGTACGCTGTCTGGAGAGTTATTGATGAATACTTCTTCATCTTTAACATCTTCTGGACGAATACCAAGAACAACTGTTTTACCTTCGTATCCACCATCAATTAATTTCTTAGCTCTGCTTTCAGAAACTTTGATAGTATGAGCACCGAATGTTAATTTAACATCAGAACCAGCTTTAACAACTTTAGCGTCAACAAAGTTCATTTGAGGTGAACCCATGAAACCAGCAACGAATAAGTTCTTTGGTCTGTCGTATAAGTTTTGTGGAGAATCAACTTGTTGTACAACACCATCTTTCATAACTACGATTCTTGTACCAAGTGTCATAGCTTCTGTTTGATCATGTGTTACATAGATAATAGTAGTTTCAAGTCTTTGGTGTAATTTAGCGATTTCGATACGCATTTGTACACGAAGTTTTGCATCAAGGTTTGATAAAGGTTCATCCATAAGGAATACTTTAGGATTACGTACGATAGCACGTCCCATAGCAACACGTTGTCTTTGACCACCAGATAAAGCCTTTGGTTTACGATCAAGTAAATGTTCGATACCAAGGATTTTAGCTGCTTCAGTTACTAATTTGTCGATTTGATCTTTAGGAACTTTTCTTAATTTAAGACCGAAAGCCATGTTGTCGTATACAGACATATGTGGGTATAATGCGTAGTTCTGGAATACCATTGCGATATCTCTATCTTTAGGTTCTACGTCATTTACTAATTTATCTCCAATCCATAATTCACCGGAAGTGATTTCTTCAAGACCAGCGATCATACGAAGTGTTGTAGATTTACCACATCCTGAAGGACCTACGAAGATGATGAATTCTTTATCTGCGATTTCTAAGTTAAAGTCATGTACTGCTACGAAGCCATTAGGATATGTTTTATTGATATTTTTTAGTGATAAACTTGCCATAATATGTTCCTCCTTAATTGAATTGCTTTTTTTGTTCTATCTGAATTACGTACTTAAGTTGTACCAATTTGATAGTCTTACTATACACCATTCAATTTTTGAAAACCATATCGCAAATATACAAATAAAAAATTCGTGATTTGTTTATTTTGTATATCCAAATGGCAAAAGTGTGTTTTTATCGAAAATATGACTAGATTATCTTTGTATTACTGTCTATATTCAATAAATCCTTCTCCCAAAACCTCCCTGACATCACTGACTATAACGAATGCTTGGGGGTCAATTTGTGCAACTAGTTCAATTAAATTAGAGATTTCTTTTTTACTTACTACACAAAGTAACATATTCTTTTCTGCATTGGAATACATTCCTTGTACAGGTATACCAGTAACCCCCCTATTAACATTGTGCATTATTCCTTTTGCGATCATGTCATGATGGTCAGAAATGATATATGTGAGCTTTGCGAACTTCACACCCTCTAAAATATTATCCATGATTTTAGATGTGATATATACTGCAATTACTGCATAAAGTGCCTTACTTAATCCAAACACTGCTGCACCAAGTACAACGATTGCACCATCAATCACCATTAGGATCTGTCCAGCGGTATAATGCTTTAATTTTGCCTGTGCGATTGACGCTAATAAGTCTGTGCCTCCGGTTGTACCACCATAGGTAAATACCAATCCTAATCCGGCTCCCATTAAAACGCCACCAAAGATACTTGCTAATATATAGTCCTCATACGCCACAACGTCCGTTGGGACAAAAAATAAGGCCACTGTTAGGCTGACAGTGGCGTAGATTGTATTCATAATCGACTTTTTACCAAGTACAATATATGCAGCCACAAATAACGGAATATTCAAAAGGGCATTGGTTAACCAAATTGGTACGCCACCTTGGATAAAAGGTTCCGTATAATACTTAAGGATAATTGCAACACCAGACACACCGCCTGTAACCAAGCCAAGTGGTTCATATACCATATTGATTGCAATTGCCATAATGATTGTTCCTATTGTGACCATTAGATATTTAATTACATTATTATTTCTATTTAAAAGTTCCATTCGTGTCTTCACCTTTTTTATTATTATACTGCGCAACTTTTTTCCTAAATATTCTTGCACGCAAGGCCCTGTCCTTTTTTCTGCCCATAAACTTCTCATAAAGGCCTTCAAGATGAAGCTTCTTTATTGCTTTTGGTGGTTCTTTACATTCAAAGATCATTGCCTCTAATACGCCGCCCATTCCAATAAACAGTTTGGCATTTACCTGTGTCTTATATTCCATAATCCACTGTTCCTGTAATGGAGATGGAAGAGTACTAATCAAGATATCCGGTGTCACACCATTAATCACATTTACAATCTGCTCATCACCAAGGTGATCCTCATAACAGTAGTAGCCTTTTATCTTAAATTTCGGAACTTCACGTTTACAGTATGACGTAACTCTCTTTACCATTTCTTCATTCTCACATAGTAAAAAGATTGCCTTTTCTTCTTTTAATCGTTTTGCCATGGTCACAAGTGAATTATAGCTAAGAACTACATTTTTCTCTTCTGCCAGCTCTTCCTGCATGTCAACAATATGCTTCTCACTTGGAAGTACCAAATCAGCATCCTCAATATATTGTCTATATGCTTCATCCTCTTGTGCCTTTAAGCATAACTCTGTCGTTAGCAAAAAGTAGACATTTAGCCTACTATTGCTTAAATAATCATTTGTTATATTGAGTAAGTAATCTTGTGATACCAGATCTACCTTTACTCCCATAATATCGGTTATTCTATGCATATGCTCATCCTCTTTCCTGAAACAAAGCATCTTCATTACTCTGACATCCCTGCCCCTTCTAATCAAAAGAGACAATCCTCAAATCGAAGACACTTTGTCTGCGCCCAAGGGCAATGCTATGTCCTATGCATCCATACTTCCTATGATAATAAGGATATCATATCCACCCTCTATCGTATTTACTTCAACCATAGGGCTATTGAAATACGATTCAAAGTGCTTGCCAAGGCTGCTTTCCTTTACGATAATTCTTGTGGTTGTTTGCTTTTCACCGGTATAGTTACCGATATTCGCTACCGCATAGCCATCTTCTTTTAACTTTGCTTCATACTTAGCAGCTAGGCCTGAGATTCCAGTACTATTTAAAATCTGGATTTTCACACCATCAGATGAAGTCGTTAATACTTCTGTATCTGTTACCTTGCTGCTTGTGTACGTACTGTCATTCTCTATGATAGACTCTACTAAGTTCTTATTGTCATCACTTAATTGATATTGTCCATCCTCGTACTGTTCTTTAATAATATGAGTATGGATATAAGCGTAGTTTGCATTTAGATAATAGGAAGTATAAGGCTTACGGTCTGCCAACTTAAGATTCGACTGTACCTGCTCATAATAATTCATAAGGTCATCCAAATACTGTTCTGCTTCCGTATAGCTTTTCCATTTTGAAACTACGTCGCTTTTAAATGTATATGCTCCGTCACCTGAACTAGTTTTTTTGAAATACTGCTCAAAATCGTTCGTTAATAATGCAGAGTAAAAGCTAATATTTGTATTTAAAAATTCATTTAAAATTAATGTCTCATATTCATAAGCTACACTTTGATCAAAATATTGTCCAATATCGGATAATGTTATGATCTGTGGAACCTTTTCATTTGCTTCTAACAATTTCGAATACAATTCCTGACTCATCTCTACTTTTGTAGTTGCAGGTATTGTTACTAAATCAATGTTCTTTGTATTCGTATTAAAAATCTCAAGTACAATGCTCTGTACTTCAGCTGTTTCCTCATCAACACTTAATATCAGGTTCTTGGCAATTGCATCTGGCTTTGCCTGTACCACCTCGCTTGTTGATGAATGATTAGTTGATGTATTCTTTTTGCCACTACCACTTAAATATAATGTTGTTTTATAGCTAATCGCTCCTACTACAATAAATAAGCATAGGTATAAGATTATTTTAAACGTTAAAATAATCGTTTTTTTGACTACTTTCTGTGCTTGCATTGTATATTCCTCCATTAATAGTATATCAAAAACTGCTAGTTTTTACAAGGTAACCCAATATTATAAGATTTTAGCTCGTTTGTAAACGGCTCAAGTTACATTGCTTCTTTTATATCAACATAAAATCGTTTATAATTCTAATATCTGTCAAATATATAAATAATACTCATTGAAATACAAATGATTGGAGACTCAACTCATGAAACAAACCATACTGATTACAGGTGCTTCTAGAGGCATCGGACGCGCAATTGCCAAACGATTTATGACGACCGACTATAACTTAGTCCTTACCTGTCATAAAAATATTGACTTACTTGAAGAACTAAAACAGGAAGCAACCCAAATCGGCATAGAGTGCCTAATCTTCCAAGGTGACATCGGAAATCCAGAGAATGTAAAAACAGTATTCGCTCAAGCGACTGCTGCCTTTGGTGGTATAGACATCTTAGTAAATAATGCAGGTATGTCCACTGTTAATCTAATCAATGATATGAGCTTTGAAGACTGGAATACCATTATCCAGACAAATCTAAGCTCTGCCTTCTACTGTTCTAAGCTTGGGGCTGAGTCCATGTTGAAGAAACATGCGGGCAAAATCATTAATATCTCCTCTGTATGGGGTGTCGTTGGTGCTTCCATGGAAGTTGCCTACTCCACAACAAAAGGCGGCATTAATGCCATGACAAGAGCACTTGCCAAAGAACTTGCTCCAAGCAATATCCAGGTAAATGCAATTGCCTGCGGTGCAATTGATACGGACATGAATAGCTGCTTCTCCGAAGAAGACATGCAGTATCTAATTGATGAAATTCCAGCTAACCGATTAGGAAAACCGGAAGACGTTGCTGATTTCGTATATCAGCTTTCAACGGCAAACAGCTATCTCACAGGCCAGGTAATTCAATTTGATGGCGGATGGATCTAGAGAGCAGATTAAAATTGGAACTTCTCTATTCCTCAACGCATTACTTGGGGGAACGTTTGAAATCCTGATTTCATCCAAAGCTTGTCGACAAGCAAAACAAAAAAGGTTACCAAGTTTAATTTCTTAAACCAGGTAACCTTTTTTGTTTTAAGGTTTGTGTTACACATTTAACAGTTTATCTTTTGTATTTTGTAAAAATTGTCTTCTGTACACAACATATATCGACAGTATAAATGGATACCTTTATAGCTTATTAACACTTTTTTTTGCTTTTTTTTACTACTGGTATTACATATTACGAAGCATGTTTCGGATTGACGCACTCATCTGGATTTGAGAGCTTGCAGAATTGTCGTTACTATAATTCTGTGCCGCTGCCTCCTCTTTGTTATCGTCCTCCTTAAAGAAAATACTCATAAACTTAAGGTAATCCTCATAGGAAAAGACATCATTAATATCTTTTGCCTGTCCGTTCTCTTCTAACGAATGCAGATACGCAGCAAGCTGACTAGAATTGCCTGCTGCCATTTGCTTCATAAGCGTGATTGCATCCATATTCGTTTCTGTAGTACTAGAAGCCTCCGATG
>JAUNRX010000056.1:6671-21557 GCA_030539495.1 bacterium
TTCATAAGCGTGATTGCATCCATATTCGTTTCTGTAGTACTAGAAGCCTCCGATGCCATAGCTTGTGCTGACGTACTGATGTTTGCAGCAATCTGTGCTTCCTCTTGTGATCTCTTAAGCTGATATCCTGACGGAATTGTATAGGACCCTGCTGCCGGCACAGTAGAAGATGTCTCTTTTGTATCCGAAACTTCTGTCTCACTTTTTGGAGTTGTCGCAGACGTCTTATCTGTAGAAACACTAGGTGTATTCACTGTAACCTGCGCTTTGCTTCCTGAATACTTTAATACCTTCTTAATATAGTTTTGTGTTTCCTTAAATGGAGGCACTCCGCCATACTTTCTAACATTCCCTGTTCCTGCATTATATCCTGCCAACGCAAGCTTTACATCGCCATCATATTTCTTAAGCAGACCTGAGATCAGCTTTGCTCCACCCATAATACACTGCTCCGGATCATACGCATTTTTAACTCCAAGCCCTTTTGCTGTTTCAGGCATAAGCTGCATAATTCCCATCGCCCCACAGTGAGAGGTACTGTTTGGATTAAAGTCTGACTCCGCTTTTCCGATTGCCTTTAATAGCTTTACATCTACGCCATACTTATCTGCTGCCTTTTGGAAGATTGCATCTAAACTTTCTGATTCTCCTAAAAAGGATTGAAATGATTTTCTTGAATTATTCTTTACTTGTGCTTTGGATGTGCTTGACACACTTTCCGTATTCGTAATTGATTTTATATTCATTTTCGTCCCCATGATACCTATCATTATTTTGTCGTATTTCGTCTAATATACATATCGGACAAAGTTCACATTTCTTAACCTCATCCTTCTATTTTGAGCTATTTCACTAATAAAGACCTTACTTCTTCGTCCCCTGTCACATCATAAACCATTAAGAAACAATCGTTTGCACTCTCTGCATCGCCAGACTGTAAGCACGCTTTTCCTACTTGATAAGTAATAGCTAATGTTGTCGGATTTGCTTGTACTGGAATTCCTCTTTCTTGTAATGTCTTCTGTATCTCTGAAATAGAGAGTTTCATTTCCTCCTGCTGTAATGCATTTGCAATATAGGCTAATTCATTGGCTGCCTGCTCTGTCTCATAGAAGCACTGGCTATATTCATATAATGCTTTAGCGAGCTGTGGCTCATAGGACTCTAAATAATAAAAGCCCAGATTACGATAATAATGAGCTAGATCTGCTCTCGTACAACAGAAGTCATAGGCCTTCTTTGTTAACTTCAACACTTTCTCTAACTCATTTTCACGTTTATTATTTTCAATTAAGCAATAAATGGTATCCAGATCCACAGGATTCCAGCGGGATGCACGATTATAGGACGTCTCCGATTTACGAAGCTTATTTTCCTTAGCATACATCATTCCTAATGTTCGATATAAATACCCCATATTAACAGGAACTCTTGTATAGGCCTCCTTACTTACAAAATAGTCATAGTAGCAAGCTTCTACCGGATGATTAAAAGAAAGGCAGACGTTGAGTTCCTTCTGGTACTCCTTCTCTGCCTTTTTGATAAATTCCTCTATTGCTTCCTCTGTTACCGTATTCTGTTGAATCTGGTCCATTAATACACGATATTCGTTTATTAATTCCATGCTGTCACTCCTTCCGGTGTTCTTTATTAGTCTTATTTATATAACGCCATTGTCTTTTGAATGGCTTCTTTCATAATGTCATAATTCTCTGGCTTTACTAAATAGTATAAATAACTCTCTAGTACTTTTTCTTCACTAAATGCTCGTCCATCTATCTTAAAGTGACAAAATCCTGCTTCCTGATAAGCCCCATAGATCTGCTCTCTTGTAATAAATCCATGTTTTTGCATCTGCTGCTCAATCGGCTGATTGATATAAGGACAAGGTGGAAACGCCGAGCTGCGAAACTCTAGCTGCGCCAATGCAATCTCTTTATAATGCTTCGCACGATTAGGACAGGAATCCCTGCAATACGAGTTTACTACCAGTTCAAAATGTTCCTTATTAGAAAGTGCAAAAGCCTTCTCTGAATTATTAAAACTATTATCCAATACGATTAACGAGTAATCCTTCTCACACTCTTTCTCCACCTGCTTTACACTTGCTAAGCATTTGGTTGTGGATGAGATCAAAGAATAACTTGGATATTCTTTTCTTATATACTCCTCTAAAACAGGAGAATTAATGATTACCTCATTCTTCCCATTGTCTGCAACCTTCATACAAAGGTTGCAGAATGTATCATAAAGATGCTTCTTTTCAAGCAATGGGTTGGTAAATGTATACCGGATGGGAATGCCCCGTTTATTATACTCTTCTACTGTAAATTCAATCTCTTCTTTTGTCGTGCCACCTAAAACGACTCTTCCCCCATTCCAAATGGAATTGGGAAAACAGCCGTAGACTGCACCTATCTTTATATTGTCATAAAAATACTCCGGATACATCCTAAGCAAATCACAAACGATTACATTCAGATGATACTTATCATAAAAATCCGGCAAATAAAAATTGATTTTACTCATTCATTCTATCCCTTTGTATATACGATACGGAAGACGTCCTGATTATTTACTTTCTGAGTTGCAATACCACTTTCACAGTAACTATCATTTACATAGAATGACCAGTAAGCCTGATCTGTCTCGTATACTGCCTTTACTCCATTTACTGTATCCACCATAAGGCCATATTGTCCTTCTGTACCGCTGTAAGTAAGTCCTTCTGTTTCATCCATTACGCCTTGTAGTGTATCTTTGTTTGTTTTCACTTGATAAGACTTAGTCTCGCCTTTATCATCTACAACTTCAATTGTAACCTCATACTTAAATACTTCTGCAGTAGCAGTCACTTGTGGTGTACTTGTACTTCCTGCTGCATCATTTCCATTATTATTGAATGCAAATAGACATGCAACAATTCCTCCAACAACTAAGATAGCAGCAATCACTACCCATATTACCACTTTTGAATTTTTTGTCTGTTTCATAACTAGCTCCTTTTTGACTAACCTCTACATTTGATGACGAACAATCTTATATTCATCATTCATACTAAAATACGGACATCCTCTATAGTGTCCTTCCATTAAACGACCGTAATCGTCTTCATCCATTACTATTACACATTCATATACTTCATCTTCTTCGTCGAATACATAATTACTACAATATTCACAATTTGAATTACCTGCCACTATACGCTCTCCTTACTATTCTATTTTTACTCTCTTATAAATAGTTCATAATTTTTTCTAACTTGCTTCCAAGAGGGATTTCCTCTAACTCCTCATGAGAGAAGCACTTTAATACAGCAAGCATCTTAATATATACGATAAATGCTACAAGAAGGGAAACAATAAGCCCTAAGATCATACCCTTTGTAACCCATGTAATCAAAAGATAACTTAAGAGTACGGCCACACCCATCACTACGGATGCGATAAACGGCTTGATAAACATCTGCTTCATATCCCATTTATACTCTACATACTTTGTTATTGCCCTGCAGTTTAAGATGCATACAAGTAATGGGAATGAAATATTACCAATAACTAATCCATATACACCAAGATCCGTAAAACGTAATAGTACATATACAATCACGATATGAATGGATAATGATATTCCACAATGAATTAACGGTACACGCATATAATTACTTCCTTGTAAGATTGCAGTGGTAATTGTGGATAATGCATAAAATACGACTGCACTGGATCCAAAGATTAATAAATTACAAGCTACTCCTCGATACGTAACTAAACTATGGAATAGTAATGTAATAATTGGTCTAGCTAATACCGCTAGTCCTACTGCACATGGAATTGCAATTACCATATTAAGTTTTACAACACCATCAATTTTCTTATGAACCTCACATCTATTATCCTGATAATAAGATTGTACAATATTCGGAATTGTAGAGGCTGCCATCGCAGTTGCTATTGCAACTGGTAAATTTACAAGCTGAGAATATTGCGTATTAAACACACCTTGTAAAGAGGTTGCTACTGCCGAAGGGACTCCTTTCATCTCCATAACATTGCCATAAATTAAATCATCGATGGTATATCCAATCTGATAAATTGTCTGACTTAAGATAACTGGTATAATCGTAAAGATAAGCACTTTAAAAATGTGGCTTGTACTTTCTACCTGACTAGTGTCTCTACGATTATGTATCTTAAGTGACTTTCGATAGAATAAAAAGATAAATAGAAAGAAAAATAACGCTGTTAGTGCTCCACCAAGAGTTCCAAGTGTTCCACCTGCTGCTCCATAAGCAGAAACATCCACGCTATTTACATATACTCTGGTAAATTGATACGTTGCTACCACACTGATGATTGCATTTACAAACTGTTCTGCAATCTGTGAGATTGCAGTCGGTACCATATTACTTTTCCCTTGAAAGTAACCGCGAAACACACCTAGCAAAGCAACTATAAATGTAGTTGGCGCTAATACTCGTAATGGTTTTGCAAGTCCCGGTTTCTTATACATCTGTTCTAGTCCTGAGGCACCCATAAATAATACAGTTGCTGCCACAGTTCCCACGACTATTGCAAATACTAATGCATGCAAGAATACACGATACGCATTCTTATGCTCTTTCTTTGCCAGACGATAAGCTACCAGCTTTGATACTGCAAGTGGCAAACTATAGGAGGAGATTGTAAGGGCTGTATTGTAAATGCCAAAGGCAACCGAATACAATCCATTTCCCTCTTCTCCCATTAAGTTTGCCATCGGTATACGATAAATAAATCCTATAATTTTTGTTATAATCCCTGCTAATGCTAATATGCTCCCCTGCATGATAAGAGTGTTCTTTTTCTCTTTCGACATAACAGTTTCCTTCCATTGCTACCCAGTATTCAGGGCGATACTTCTATCCTATTATATACGAAAACTAGCGGTAATACTAAAGAAATTTATTGTCATACGGCTATTATTTTTATAAAACAGTGCCAAATGATACAGAATTTAAGCCCTGTCAGCCTGTATTTTCCCCTTAAACTTCTTTTTTATAATAAGAATTTCCTCTTTTCCAATACATGCAGTACCATGAAATGTCATCTTGATAATATAAGGCATATAGTCAATCATACGAAGAAAGCTATCACAATTAAAAGAGGGATCATAATAATTCAGGATCGTACTCAGTGCTGTTCCATGGGTTCCAAAAAGAATTGTCTCCGTATTATGAGACCAAAGGAGTCTTTTTAATCCATCCATATTGCGTTTCTGCACCATAGCAAGAGACTCTCCTCCTTCTTCATGGAAGTCGAAATCAGCCCAACGCTTTTGAAACATTCCATATACATTGCCATCTATCCCTTTGTCTCGCTCCCGAAACCTCTCATCTATCTCAATAGTCAGTCCATGGTCTACTGCACATTCCATAATAGTATCCATGCTTCTTCTGTAAGGACTAGAGATTGCATAATCAAAAGGAACCTCATGCAATACTTCCATCACCTTCATCGCATCCTTTTCGCCTTCTTTCGTAAGTGGTCTGGTTCGATTGTCTGCCCATCCATGAACTGGCTCCGCATGTCGTACAAAGTATATAGTAGTCATTCTTACTCCCCCTTGCAGTACTTAAGTATTGATTTAGTTTCTCAATATCAAATTTCGGTATATAATTTTTCTTCATATATAAAAGATCTCGAGCGGTGGCACACCTGAAATTCTTTCTGCCAATTCTTCCGGTAATATCATAGATTCCATAGCAACTGATCTCTGTAGCACAATGCTCACTGCATCGATTAATCATAATTTTAGAATGACTGATATTATTATATAATAACTCTGCTAGAAATAAGCACCCTCCTGATAAAAACATTGCTTTCGTATCTTCCTTAAAATACTCTTCCAATAGTTTTATAATCCTAAGATACATTTCCATCCAGAGACACTTCCTTTTACGGCTGATCGTTCATATCCTTTAGATTATCAGCAAACTCAACTATTGTATATCCAATTAGCACAAGCCAAAACAATTTCTGCAGGAAAGTCTGCACGCCCATACTAAACAATGGAACAAAACATACCACCAAATAAAGAATTGCAAATACAAGATAGTAGTTTCTTATTTGTCGAATATTGTTCATAATAAGCTTCATAACATTACTCCTTTCTGTTATTTCCAAATTATGTAATCTTCTTTCATTATAGCATCTTTTTTAAATTAAAAAAGACCAAAGTGGTAGTACAAACTCACTTTCGTCTTCCTATTTATCTTCAATGACGTAACTCAATAATTCCTCGTACATCTGCCTCAAACTTATCCATCTTGCAGATACATAATAACTCCTCTATAGAAGAGATCCCTGCCAATAAGCAGATGATAACTAATCCCACATCAAAATGAGACAACATTAATAGAAGAGGTATACAGTAAATGCCTACTCCTGTAACTTTATTCAATATCGTATGTAATGCAGCAAATCGGTGAAACTTAATTGTTCCAATTAGATAAGAGCTCCCTCTTACTACCGCTACCAGTAAGATTATATAAATACCCCAATTGGGATAGACGGATAATAGCTTTGGAAATACTTTTATAAGTGCTGCAAGTAAAAAGACTATATCTGCGATGCTGTCTAACATTGCCCCTAATTTACTTTGCGTATTTGTCTTTCTTGCAACAAATCCATCCAGCACATCACTAATCCCGCAAAGCAGATACAGTATATAAAATAGAAGTGAGAATGGAGGAAACAAAAGGAGAAGCAAAGCTCCCACAATACGGACAACTGTAATGCTATTAGCCAGATACTTAATTTCAATCACCTTCCTAAATCTTTTAGAGTACAAAAAAACCGCAAACACAAGGCTTGCGGTTTTTTGAAAAGTACTTCGAAGAAGTACAATATTATCTCTTAGAGAATTGAGGAGCTCTACGAGCAGCTTTAAGACCGTATTTTTTACGTTCTTTCATACGAGGATCTCTTGTTAAGAAACCTGCTTTTTTAAGTGCTGGACGGTAATCTCCGTCTGCTTGTAATAATGCTCTTGAAATACCGTGTCTGATTGCACCAGCTTGACCAGTGAATCCACCACCGTGTACGTTTACTAAAACATCGAATTTATCAGCTGTTTCAGTTAATTCAAGTGGTTGTTTTACGATTAATTTTAATGTATCAAGACCGAAGTATTGATCCATATCTCTTTTATTGATAGTGATTTTACCTGTACCTGGTACTAAGTAAACTCTAGCAATACTGCTTTTTCTTCTACCAGTTCCGTAATATCTAGCTTTTGCCATTGTTATTTCCTCCTTTCAGCTCACCTAATTAATATTTAATTTCTAATACTTCTGGTTTTTGAGCTGCATTGTTGTGCTCTGCTCCAGCGTATACGTTTAATTTTTTAAGCATTTGTCTACCTAAAGGTCCTTTTGGAAGCATACCTTTAACTGCAAGAGTGATAACATCTTCAGGTTTTTTAGCCATCATTTCTTTTAATGTTGTTTCTCTCATACCACCTACGTAATCAGAGTGATTGTAGTAGATTTTTTGATCCATTTTTTTACCAGTAACTTTGATTTTGTCAGCGTTTACTACGATAACGAAATCACCACAATCTTCGTGTGGAGTGTACGTTGGTTTGTTTTTACCTCTTAATACTTTTGCGATCTCAGAAGAAAGACGACCTAATGTATGTCCAGTAGCATCTACTACATACCATTTTCTTTCAATTGTTGATGGACTTGCCATAAAACTTTTCATGGAATTTACCTCCTTAAAAATTTACATCATTTATCAGTTAATACTTTTGATCTATATATGTTAAAATACCGCACCGGGGCTATTGGTTTAGTATTTTTACGCAAATTAATTAAACTTGTCACAGTTAATTATTATATTACATAAATCTAGATGTGTCAATAATTTTCATTTATCTAAGATTTTTTTATAATTTTCACTGTTTTTAGTGCTTTTCAGACCCCAAATATTTAATCTCGACTAACATTAAACCTTTTGCAGGTGCAGTCGGACCAGCCTTGGTACGATCTTTAGCCTCCAATATCCCTGGGATCTCTTCTGGCTTAATGGCCCCCATGCCTACTTGCAATAGGGTTCCCGCTATAATTCTTACCATGTTGTACAAGAAGCCGTTGCCGTTTATTTCAAAGATGATTTCATCATCAACTTGAGTCACATCAACTCGATAAATGGTACGTACTGTCTCTTTTACTTGAGTATTTGCAGAACAAAAGCTTTTAAAATCATGCGTTCCAACTAAATAATTAGCCGCTTCTCTTATTTTTCCCAAATCTAGAGTACGATATACAAAATGTGCATATAATCGCTTGATTGGATTTGGGAACTCACTCGCTACTACACGATAGCGATATGTTTTTCTGCAATCCTGATATCTAGGATGAAACTCTGCATCCACTTCCACAGAGTCCTGAATACGGATATCTTCAGGCAGGCGTTGATTTAACGCATAACTGATCTTCTCTGCCGGCATTCTGCTTTCCGTGTCGAATACACAGACATTTCCCATAGCATGTACACCAGAATCCGTTCTGCTGGCACCAATCACGGTAATCTCTTCTTTTAAAAGCTCACTTAATTTTTCATTAATTACTCCTTCGACAGTAACCGCATTGGGCTGCACCTGCCATCCACAGTAATTCGTACCGTCATACGCTACAATTAACTTTACTCGTTTCAAACTAATACCTCATTTCCTATATTAGAACCATGGAACAAGAATGTTAAGTACTACAAATGCTCCGATATAACATACTAATACACCGTAACCAATATAGTCACGTTTTCTATATATTAATGGTTTCATCTTTGTTCGGTTGGCACCGCCACTATAGCATCTTGCCTCCATTGCCATGGCAAGATCACTTGCACGGCGGAATGCTGAAATGAATAATGGTACAAAG
The DNA here is from genome assembly GCA_030539495.1 of bacterium. Classification (GTDB taxonomy): domain Bacteria; phylum Bacillota; class Clostridia; order Lachnospirales; family Lachnospiraceae; genus KM106-2. Next base: position 15,592 of record JAUNRX010000056.1, read on the forward strand.
ATTGGAATTAATGCTTTTGCTTTTTTAATAAAATTACCTGTCTCAAAATCAGCGCCACGTGCAGTCTGTGCCTTCATAATCTTATCTGTCTCTTCTAATAAGATTGGGATAAAACGAAGTGCAATTGACATCATCATGGCAATCTCATGTACCGGAACCTTAATCTTATTTAATGGGTGAAGTCCTGTCTCTAAGCCATCTGTTAACCCTTTAGGAGTTGTTGTGAATGTCATAAGAGAGGATCCAAGGATTAATAATATAATACGAAGTCCCATAAATGCACCAAGACGTAATCCTTCCCATGTTAACGTAAAGATCCACCATTTCCCGATTACATGGTCACCTGTCGTAAAGAACACGTTAAATGCTACTGTAAACAGCAGTAAGAACACGATTGCTTTAAGACCTTTTACAATAAATCGAATTGGTACCTTAGAACTTAAAATGACTCCGCCTAAAAATAAGGCTACAAGAAGATAGCCTGCAAAGCTGTCAAATAAAAACAAGGATACAATATACAATAAGGTACCAAGTAATTTTACTCTAGGATCAAGACGGTGAATTACGGAGTCAACAGGGTAATATTGTCCGATTGTAATATCTCTTATCATACTTCCACCTTATCCTTTGTCTGATTGATATAGTGATTTGCTTTTGCCCAAGCAAGGATAGACTCTTTTGCTTCTGCTACGGTCGTTGCATTTACATCCACAGGAATACCCTTATCATGTAGTTCATGCATCACATATGTCACCTGAGGTGCTGCTAAGCCTATCTCCTCAAGCTCTTTATATTTACTGAACACTTCCTTTGGAGTGCCATCTGCAAATACCTTACTGTGATTCATAACGATAATACGATCCACGTATTCTGCAACATCCTCCATACTATGAGAAACTAAGATTACTGTAATACCACGTTCTTTATGAAGCTTTTCAATTTCACCAAGGATCTCATCACGACCCTTTGGATCAAGACCTGCTGTTGGCTCATCTAATACTAAGACTTCTGGCTGCATTGCAAGAACACCTGCAATCGCAACACGTCGTTTCTGACCGCCGGATAACTCAAAAGGAGACGCCTCCCATAAATCAGGTGTCAGTCCTACCTGTAATAATGCTTCTCTTGCTCGTTTTTCAATTTCTTCTTCTGACAATCCAAGATTTCTAGGACCAAATTTAACATCCTCGATAATCGTAGTCTCAAAGAGCTGATGCTCTGGATATTGGAATACCAGTCCTACTTTACTGCGTAATTCTCTCATATTGTATTTAGGCGCATAAATATCATTACCATTATAATAAATATGCCCACTTGTTGCCTTCATTAGACCGTTTAGATGTTGAATCAATGTTGATTTTCCTGATCCTGTATGACCAATCAGTCCAATGAATTCCCCATCTTGAATCTCAAGACTTACATTGGTAAGTGCCTTTTTTTCATAAGCAGTCTTGGGACTATATATATAATTCACATTTACTAATTTAATTGACATATCTACACCATCTCTAATTTTCTGCTTTTTCAAGTTTAGTCAGAGCATTTACCAGCTCTTCCTTTGTAAGAACCACTTCAGGAAGTTTCATTCCTTGCTTTCTAAGTTCATAAGCAAGCTCTGTTACCTGAGGTACGTCTAAACGATATTTCTTTAAAGTCTCTACTTCCTTAAAGATTGTACGTGGAGTTCCCTCCATCACAACTTTACCATGGTCCATAACATAAACATGATCTGCATTAATTACTTCATCCATATAATGTGTAATTAAAATAATAGTTACATTTTCTTCTTTATTTAATTTGCGAACTGTGCTAATAACTTCTTTTCGACCATTAGGATCGAGCATAGCCGTTGGTTCATCAAGAATAATACATTTTGGTTTCATTGCCATGATTCCGGCAATGGCGATACGCTGTTTCTGACCGCCTGATAATTTATTAGGTGAATGTGTACGATACTCATACATTCCAACTGCCTTTAGTGCAGTCTCTACTCTATGCCAGATTTCCTCTGTTGGAACTCCTAGATTTTCAGGACCAAATCCTACATCCTCTTCAATTACACTAGCAATAATTTGATTGTCTGGATTTTGAAATACCATTCCCGCAGTTTGACGAATGTCCCATAAATGGTCCTCATCCCTGGTTTCCATTCCATTTACCCAAACAGTACCTTCTGTAGGTAACAAGATTGAGTTTAAATGTTTTGCAAATGTAGATTTACCGGATCCATTATGTCCTAAAATAGCAACAAAATCACCTTGTTCAACGGAAATAGATACATCATCTACCGCACGGTTTACTTGTTCTATATTCCCATTTTCGTCATGTCTTTTATATTCATGCACTAAATTTCTAGACTCTATAAAACTCATTTTATTACCCATTTATCTTCTTTCATATAATAATCATGTAGCTTCTAAAACTTATTCACTATTGTACGTTATCTTAATTTCATTTGCAAGGGTTCCGGGCTCTTTATAGTAAAAAAGTGGGCATCCTTAGCGAAGCACTTTTTTTAATGCAACGCATTATGAAACAATCCATTGCATTAAAAAAAGCCCTAGACTTTAAGTCTAGGGCAATTCGTTCTATATAAGTTATTATTAAACTAATTCAATAAGAACTTCCATAGCTGCATCACCTTTACGTGGTCCGATCTTAACGATACGAGTGTAACCACCTTTACGGTCAGCATACTTAGGAGCGATTTCTGTGAATAACTTATCAGTCATATCTACAGATTTAGTGTTCGCTTTTTTACCAGCTGCTTCAGCTGGAACTTCTTTAACTGGGTAAAGAACTTTAAGCATTTGTCTTCTAGCATGTAATCTGGAAGCACTGTCTTTTTTGATTTCTTTTTGAACTTCATCAAAAACAGTTACTTTCTTACCATCAACAACCTCTTTAACTCTTTTACCATCTTTATCTTTACGAGCAACTTTAGCAGTAACTGTAACAGTTTCGAAATTATCTTTTTCTCTTACAGCTAATGTAATCATGTGCTCAGCGATTCTACGGATTTCTTTAGCTTTAGCTTCAGTAGTAACGATTTTACCATGATATAAAAGGTTAGTTACTTGGTTTCTTAATAAAGCTTTTCTTTGGCTGGAAGTTCTTCCAAGTTTTCTATAGCCTGCCATTTTAGCTTACCTCCTTAATTATTCATCACTTAGATTCAAGGATAATCCAAGTTCTTTTAGCTTAGCAAGTACTTCTTCTAATGATTTACGTCCGAGGTTACGAACCTTCATCATATCTTCAGAAGTTCTGTTAGTCAATTCCTCTACAGTATTGATACCAGCTCTCTTTAAGCAGTTGTAAGAACGAACTGAAAGTTCTAACTCATCAATGCTCATTTCAAGAACCTTTTCTTTTTCATTATCTTCTTTTTCTACCATAACGTCTACAGTTTTAGCACTTTCAGAAAGATCGATAAAGGAATTTAAATGTTCGCTTAAGACTTTAGCAGCTAAAGATACTGCTTCGTCAGGAGCGAGAGTTCCATTTGTCCATACATCTAATGTAAGTTTATCATAATCTGTGATTTGACCTACACGTGTATTTTCAACTGCAAGATTCACACGTTCAACTGGTGTATAGATAGAATCAATTGGAATAACACCAATTAATGAATCTTCATTTTTATTTTTATCCGCACTAATATAACCTCTACCTTTAGTGATAGTAAGCTCCATGTAAAGTTTACAATCAGAACCACCGCTTAATGTAGCGATTACAGTGTCAGGATTTAAAATTTCGATATCTGGTCCAGCTTGAATATCGCGAGCAGTTACAACTCCTTCACCTTCGAATTCTATATATGCTGTCTTAGGTTCATTAGTTTCACTGTTGTTTTTGATAGCCAAACTTTTGATATTCATAATGATTTCAGTAACATCTTCCTTAACACCAGGAATAGAGCTAAACTCATGTACGACACCGTCAATCTTAATTTGACTAACTGCAGCACCTGGTAAAGAGGAAAGCATGATTCTTCTTAAAGAATTACCTAAAGTTGTACCATAACCTCTTTCAAGAGGTTCTACTACAAAACGACCAAACTTCTTATCTTCAGATATTTCTGCAATCTCAATTTTTGGTTTTTCGAAATCAAACACGAAAGGACCCTCCTTTTAAATTAAATTATAATTAATTGAGGGTATCAATAATACAGCATATATATCGGAGTATGATACATATCTACCCTGATATATACTCTCCAGGCTGACAACATACGCTGCCAGCGGGAGGTTATATGCCTATTATTTAGAATACAACTCAACGATAAGCACTTCGTTAACTGGAACATCAATTTGATCTCTAGTTGGTAATTCTTTAACTGTACCAGAAAGGTTTTCATGATCAGCTTCTAACCAAGCAGGAACTAATTTAGCATCAGTTACTTCTAAGATATCTTTATATCTTTGAGCGCTCTTGAATTTTTCTTTAATTTCGATAACATCGCCAGCTTTTACTGAGTAGCTAGGGATGTTAACTAATTTACCGTTAACTAAAACATGTTTATGATCTACGATCTGTCTAGCTTCTTTTCTTGTTCTAGCATAACCCATTCTGTAAATAACGTTATCTAATCTAAGTTCAAGAAGGATCATAAGGTTTTCACCAGTTGTTCCAGTTTTGATTTTCTTAGCTTTAGCAAACATATTTCTGAAAGGTTTTTCTAAAACACCATAGATAAATTTTGCTTTTTGTTTTTCTCTTAATTGTAATCCGTATTCGCTTGTTTTCTTACCAGCTCTTGCAGATTGTCTGTTAGATTTTTTGGATAATCCCATGAATACAGGGTCTAAACCAAGTGATCTACATCTTTTAAGAACAGGACTCATGTCTCTTGCCATTGTTATATACCTCCTAATTAGACTCTTCTACGTTTTGGTGGTCTACATCCATTGTGTGGAACTGGAGTTACATCTTTGATGCTTGTTACTTCGATACCACAAGCTTGAAGAGCACGAATTGCTGCTTCTCTACCTGATCCAGGACCTTTTACCATAACTTCTACTGATTTTAAACCATGAACGATTGCTGCTTTAGCTGCAGTTTCAGCTGCCATTTGAGCTGCGTAAGGAGTAGATTTTTTGGATCCTCTGAATCCTAATCCACCTGCACTTGCCCAAGAAAGAGCATTACCTTCTGCATCTGTAAGCGTAACAATTGTATTATTAAAAGATGACTGAATGTGTGCTTGTCCGCGGTCTACGTTCTTTTTCACACGTCTTTTAGTCACTTTTTTTGTAACTTTCTTAGCCATTAACAAACCCTCCTAATATTATTTCTTCTTGTTCGCTACTGTACGTTTTGGACCTTTTCTTGTTCTAGCGTTTGTCTTAGTCTTTTGACCACGAACTGGAAGTCCTTTTCTATGACGAATTCCTCTGTAGCAACCAATTTCTTGTAATCTCTTAATATTAAGAGCGATTTCTCTACGTAAATCACCTTCAACAGTTGTTGTTTCGTCAATAATGTCACGAATTCTTGATACTTCTTCATCAGTTAAATCTCTAACACGAGTGTCAGGGTTAACGTTTGCTGCAGCAAGAATACGGTTTGAGCTTACTCTACCGATACCATAAATGTAAGTAAGTCCGATTTCTACACGTTTTTCTCTTGGTAAATCTACACCACTGATACGAGCCATGTGTATTACACCTCCATAAAAATATCGATTCTAAATCGTTTTAATTGAAACTTTTAAATTTAATTGCATGACAACACAACCTAGTGTTTCATGCGGGTAGCCGCTTTAAATTATGATATACTTCATCCAGAAGCATACTAGATGGCAGTATTCTGCCTCTAAAACACCCTCTTTTATTGAACGTGTCCATAATATCACAATGAGATAAATAAGCGTTTCAGACTTATTAATCAAAGCACGATTGTTCAATCAATGCTCGCCATTACGACATATTGCAACACAGAAAGCAAGACTGGCTATTAATATA
>JAUNRX010000057.1:0-14188 GCA_030539495.1 bacterium
GAAGTATGCTGCCATAAATAAAGTATCTGCCCATGCCTGTTCTGGGAAATCATTATTTACGGATACCGTATGCTGTAATACAGAATCCCCAAAACGAAGTGCCTTGTTACGAAGATAATCTACTTTGCTAAGTACTACGTTCCAGTACTTTTCATCTCCTGTTGCTTCATACAGTGTGATCAGACAATGACCCATAGCACAAGTATTTACAGTCCAATCTGGGAGTCCTAGTTCCATATATTCATCAATTCGCTCTTTCATAAGAGTTAAATATTTTTCGTTCTTTGTCACTTCATACGCTTTGCTAATTCCATAATAGGCAACTCCGCAAGACCAATCCCATGTCATATCCATACGCATGGTTCTCTCTACAATTGCATCGATTTGTTCTTCAATTTTATTTTTATCAAATTCTAATTTAACCATATTCACCTCATATATTCAGAATGCCGGACTGTTTGTCTTACTACAGTCCGGCATTGTATTTGCACAAACTAATTATTCAGCAATGTATGCTTTGTCTTTAATTAGTTGTTGTTTCTCATCTAAAATATCTTGGTATCCACCTTTAAGATATTCTTTACAGTCTTTTTCATATTTTGCATCAAATTCTTCTGGTTTACATGTAATTAAGTCAACATAGAATTCTTGCCACATAGCTAAAAGATCTGCAGAATATTCAGAAATAGAAGATACTGTCTTAGTAAATGCTGGTGTAAGAACGGCATACTTTTCATTTGCTTTTGCATAGTTGTATGCATCTTCGATTAATTTTTCATAACCAGCAGGAGCTAATGTCTTTAAGTTAGCTTTGTAAGTCTTTTCTTCTGTGTCATATTGAGCGATTTCATCTACTAAGCACCAGTAATCTTTGTTATTGTTATCAGAAAGTTTTGACTCACCTTTGAAATCAGCTACTGGCTCTGCAATACCGTCTTTCATTGTGTAGTTCTTACCTTCTATACCATTTTGTAAGTAGAATAAGTTATCTTTTTGGCTCATCCATTCAAGGTACATCCATACTGCTGCACGTTGTTCAGCTGAAGTCTTAGAATTGATTCCCATGATCATACCATAGTTAGGATATTGATAGTAAGAAGCTCTTCCGTCTACTGCTAATGCACCAGGATTTAAAGTTGCAACTTTTGCATCCTTATCGTTTGCTAATAAAGAAGAAATAACATCTGTTGAGCTGTTCATGTATAAGCCATAAACACCAGTTTTACCGGAAACGAAATCTGCTTTTGCATCAGTATCTTTTGTGTTTAAGTAAAATTCAGGATCAAGAAGTCCTTCATTGTATTCTGTATTTTTATCTTTCAAATAGTTCTTAGTTGCTTCCCATGTAAGTGGAGCAACATTTAAATCAAGATAAAGTGCTTTGTCCTCAGTAGATAAGTTTTCAGGAAGGAATCCATATTCATAAGTAAAGCTTCCTGTCATTAACTGATCTCCGTCTTTACCAAGGCCAGCATCTTTCCAAGCTTTTAATACTTTATTGAATTCATCTAAGGTAGTTGGCATTTGCATATTTACTTTATCTAACCAGTCTTGACGAATTAATGTTACATAGTTGTAGTAAATTGGATTACGATTTGCGAAGAAGAAATAATTCTTTCCATCGATTTTACCGTATTTGTCCATTGTATCTTTCATCTTGCTGTAGTATGTTGGTGCATAGTATTCAATTTCCTTTGTATCAAGTTCTTGCATTGCTTCATCACTATAGTAATTGATTGCCTGTGGCATATCATAATGGAAGATGATATCTGGTGCTGTACCTGCTGCGATCATTTGCTTGTAATCTGCAACTTCTGTCTTACGACCGATTGCAACAAATTGAACCTTGACATTGTATTTGTCACCAAATTCTTTTTGAATCCATTTTGTATAGTAGTTATCCGTAACATTCCATCCCTCAAATGCACGATCATATACTGGAACTTTAATAGTTACTTGATCTTTAAATCCACTTTTGTAATCCTTGTATGTTCCATTTTCTGTATTGCCACTTGTAGTGCTAGTCTCTGTTGATTTCCCCCCACAACCTGCTACAGTCATTGCTGCAGTTGCTGTTACAAGAGCCATGGAAACGGCTCTTTTAAATAAACCTGATTTTTTCATAAAAAAACTCCTCCTTTTAATTATAATAACTTAGCTACTAAAACTAATATTATTAACACTATCGATACAAGCGTCTAGGCTGATTCTAAATCAACCTTTAACGCCGCCAACCATAGTACCTTGTACAAAGTATTTCTGTACAAATGGGTATACGATAATGATTGGAACTGTTGCAAATATTACACAAGCTGCTTTTAATACTTCTGGATTTGTTAATACGCCGACATTTCCGCCTTCTGCCTGGAATGACTCCTGCGCAGATACTACAAGGTTATATAATTTTAATTGTAATGGTTTCAAGTCTGCACGTTGTTTAATATAGAACAATGCATCTTGATATGCGTTCCAACGACCAACTGCATAGAATAATGCAATTGTTGCAATAATTGGTTTGGATAATGGAACGACAATGCTTCTTAATATTCTAAAATGGCCTGCACCATCCATTACTGCTGCTTCTACTAAACTATCTGGTATACTTGCACTAAAGTTTGTCTTCATAATCAATAAGTTGTATGGTGCAAAACAAAGTGGAAGGATTAAACACCAGACGGTATCTAACATATGTAAATTATTCATTAATAAGTAATCTGGAATTGTTCCTGCTGCAAAGTACATAGTGAACATAATTAAGAATGTCATAAACTTTCCACCCTTTAATTCTTTTCTGCTCAATGCATATGCTGCTGAGATTGTAAGGAACATACCAATTACGGTAAATGCTACTGTGATCAATACGGTAATAAGCATAGATCTGATAATGGAACTATCTGCAAAAATCTTTTGATATGCGGACAGATTTAATCCTTTTGGTAAAAGAATTACTTTATTTGCTATTACATATGCTTCATCACTGATTGAAACTGAAAATACATGTACAAATGGGAATAAACAAGTAATCGAAACGATTATCAGTATGATCCAAAAAATCACATCTCCCACTGTAAACTTCTTCTTCGTCATCGCTTATTCTCCCCCCTTAAAGAAGTCCTTCTTCTCCAATTTTCTTTGCTACTTTATCTGCTGCTAATACAAGTATTAAACCAATCACTGACTGGAATAATCCTAATGCAGTTGCTTCACTAAACTTACCATTTTCAATACCCCATCGATATACTAACACCGGAATCGTCGTTGTGAACTCCGTTGCCTTTGCATTGGATAATGCCATAACACGTTCGAAGGAACCTTGCATCATCTTACCAAGATTCATAATAAGTAAGATAACGATCGTACTTCTGATACATGGAATAGTTACATGTAAACATCTCTTCCAACGGTTTGCACCATCAATATGTGCTGCCTCATATAATTCTGGGTTTACAGCGGTAATGGCTGCAAGATAGATAATGGTTCCCCATCCCATTGACTGCCAAACACCGATTAATACATAGGTTACTAACCACCAAGCATCTTCTTGTAAAAATGGAATTGGGCTTGCTCCCATATGTTCGATTAAAATATTTACAACGCCGCTGCTAACACTGAATAATTGGTATCCTAATGCTGCAATGATTACCCATGAAAGGAAGTGAGGTAAATACATTAATGTCTGTGTTACTTTCTTAAACCATTTTGTTCGAATTTCATTTAGAATCAATGCTAAAATAATTGGCATTGGAAAACTAAAGATTAAATCCAATACATTAAGTAAGATGGTATTCTTTACTGCAGGCCAGAAATCTCTTTTGCCAAAGATCTTAGTAAAGATATCTAATCCAACCCACTCGCTCCCTGTAATACCTTTTGCCACTTTGTAATTCTTAAAGGCAATGGTCAAACCATAGTATGGTAAAAATTTAAATACGATTAGAAAAATCATCGGAAGTAGCATTAATGCATATAACTGCCATGTCTTCTTTAGATACCGTCTTGTACTTGTTTTCGGCTTAATTCCGACAGATTTTCCTTTATTGCTTTTGTTTCTCATCCTTTTTCTTAACCCCCTTGCACAATTTCCTCTTCCTTTTTATGTTATTATTATACAATATTACCAATAAGCCTTCCTCTCAATCGCTACTCAATTCTATGCAGTTTTGTCCATTCAGTTTTACTTTTTACAGTCTTTTCTATATAATAGAATTACAATATCAATTTACTACAAAACATATTATAAAATTTACTGTAAAAAGAAAGGATGAAACTGATCATGGCAAAGCAAAAAAAACGCGTGATTGAATTCCGTAGTTATAGTCTTCCACCCAGTTTTCCTGTACTGCTTTTAACAGGCGATGACTGGCATATCTCTGACGTTCCTGCGAAATGTCTTCACTTTCATAACTGTCTTGAAATCGGCCTTTGCGAATCGGACAGTGGAACACTGGAATTTCTAAATACGTCCTATCCCTTTCATGAGGGGGATGTAACGGTAATCCCAAGTAATATTGCACATACGACCTACTCTTCGCCGGGTACAGCTAGTAAATGGAGCTATTTGTTTATCGATATGGAGAAATTCATATATCCAGTATTTTCTCTTGAGTTTGTTTCCAAAAGCTCCTTAATTCAGAACGTAGTCCAGTCACAAAGTGGTATCTTTTCAAGGGAAAAGCATCCCGAGGTTTATGATCTTGTTGTTTATATCATTCGAGTTCTAGAAAAGAAAGTACCCAATTACGAATACATATGTGGAAACCTATTTTCCGTTCTTTTGATCACCATACTAAATATCTATAATACCTCAGAAAATTCAGATTCCATTAATAAAGAAAAGCCAGACAATTCGTTTTCAATTGCACCGGCCTTAGAATATATTCAAAAAAATTATATGTTGGATTTTCCTATTACTTCCCTCGCTGATATGTGTAATATGAGCTATACCCACTTTCGACGTACGTTTGCATCTGTTATGGGCACCGGTACATTGGAATATCTAATCCGTATCCGTATCGAAAAGGCTTCGCTGCTTCTTCGGACAACCGATATGCCAATCCTTCATATATCAGAAACGGTTGGCTTTACTTCCCTTTCCAGCTTTAATCGTCATTTTAATTCCATCGTAGGAGAAAGCCCAAGAGACTGGAGAAAGCGAATGTCCATCTCTAATAATTTATCTGTATTTAAAAATACAGGCTGGATGACGCCTCCAAAAGACTAAGCTTACATAGTAGTTACCACTTTTTATAAGGGCATTTGTTTTTCTTTACGGCTGCCCTTACTTCTACAAAACATCCACAGGCATCGCAAGTAGCCGCGTTCAGCCACTTGCATGCCTTACAGATGGTAAGCCTTTCTTGAAATTGCTCATTAGTTGCTCGTTCCTTCTTTGAGAGTTCTTCAATATATCGGTATACGATTTCTTTCTCTTTTCCCGAATTCATTTCTGCAAGAAGGCATCGTTTACATTCTCTTGTATTTGCTGTCTGTTCCATCTTGATTACTCACTTACACGAAGTAATACGATACTGCATGGTGGAAGTACCACTTTGATCATATTTCCTTCTAAACTGTATTCTGTAAATTCCATCTCTTGAACTGCATCCGTTTGTTCAAAGGTATTGCATGCATCCATTTTTCCATTTAAGCTGCTTGCTTCAAGAACTTTTATGTTCTCTACTCCGGAAATCATTACGTCAACGGTCTCTTCTGAATCTACGGATAGATTGCTCATTGTTATGTTAAGGATACCATCACTGCCTTTTGATACGGTCTGTGTAATTTTCTCTATTTGTTCTCCTTCTTTTGTTCCAACAAGGCTATTCTCAGTAAGATATGTATGTACAAGTTCTGCATCTTGATGGAAACGGTACATATGGAATGCATAATAGGTTGGTGTCAGGATCATTGCCTCCCCTTCTGTTAATATGGAAGAAGCAAGTACATTTACCATTTGTGCAATGTTGGCCATACGTACCACATTGCAGTTATGATTAAAGATATCAAAATTAATTGCTGCTACCATTGCATCACGCATTGTATTCTGCTGATATAAAAATCCTGGGTTGGTGCCTGGCTCCACATCGTACCAGCAGCCCCACTCATCTACGATTAATCCAACATCCTTTGGATCAGCATATTTTGACATGATATTCGTATGTTTGCGAATTAATTCTTCCATATATTTTGTCTTATATAAGGTTGTATAGTATTCGTCCTTATCAAACTTGGTAGCACTACCCTTATTTGTCCAATCTCCTCTTGGAATTGTATAATAATGAAGAGAAAGTCCATCCATAAAGCCGTGAAGATGTTCTGGTGCTTTATAATGGCAAGTCTTCATTACTTCCTCTGTCCACTCATAATCATCGCTGTTTGCTCCACAACAGATTTTAGCAATTGGCTTTTCATTGTCATAATCTCTTACAAATGTCTGATATCTTCGATACAGGTTGGCATAATACTGTGGTGTCATATTACCGCCACATCCCCAGTTCTCATTTCCAACACCGAAATAATCCACGCTCCAAGTATCTTCATGACCGTTCTCTCTTCTTAAATTGGCCATAGGCGATTCCCCTTTAAACGTCATATAGTCAATCCATTCTTCCATCTCCTGTACGGTTCCTGAGCCTACATTGCCATTAATATATGTTTTACATCCTAACTGTTTACATAATTCGAAAAACTCATGCGTACCAAAGGAATTGTCTTCCACGGTATTTCCCCAGTTTACATTTACAATACGTTTTCTATTTTGTTTTGGTCCAATTCCATCTTTCCAGTGATATTCATCTGCAAAGCAGCCTCCTGGCCATCTAAGAACAGGAACCTTCATCTCCTTTAATGCTGCTACCACATCGTTACGCATCCCATTGGTATTTGGTATTTCGGAATCCTCCCCAACATAAATTCCTTCATAAATTCCTCGTCCCAAATGTTCTGCAAATTGTCCGTAAATCTCAGGATTAATATGTCCTTCTGTCTTCTTGCCATCAATACATAGTTTTGCCATTGTACTTTTTCCTCCTCATTCTTCTCAAATGATCGCTTCCAATACTTGTTTTCCTACTTTAATTATAAATAAGACATAAGGTTTATTCTTCTCAGTCGGTCTGCAAAAGTATGCTAAATTGACCATATTCTTATAACTTATTTTTATCCTTCTAATTTTTATTTCTCTTTCATAAAATATGGTAGGACAACTTCCCCAAAAGGAGGAATAAATATGGGAGACAAAAATCCTGCTGCAAGAAAGAAAAAAGCAGCACAGAAAGAACTTGCTAAAGAGAGGTCGGCTAAGCTAGCAAAGGGAAACGCTAAAAATGCTGCAAAGAAAAAAGCAAATAAGAAAAAATGATTCTTGGTAAACGAAAGGACTGCCGCCCAACATGACATTGGATGGCAGTCCTTTTTGTTTTATTACTATTATTTTTTACTCATTAACTCAAATAATTGGTCTTCTACTAACTTTGGATCAACAAAGCTTAAGTCATGGTTTCCAACGATATTTTTATATCGATCGGATAATTCTCTTGGCATTAAATGTTTAAATTCATAATCAAGCATATCATCATCAATCTCAAAGACTTTCTTTTCTTCTTCTTCTGTTAATGGACTTGCTAAATATTTATTCCAAATTACTGTCTGCAACTTGTCTTCCACTACCAAATACTCTGGCAACGTCTTTTTAATTGGACGCGTCACATCAGATAAGTAAGCTTCACTTGCATCATGCAATAAACAAGCCATCTTGATTTTCTCAGAATATCCTCTTGCCTCTGCTTCATGGTAGCAAGCAAGGGAATGCTGTCCCACTGTGTAAAAGTGCTTTACATGGCCATTGGCTCTACAAAGCATGGATAATGCGTGTGCAATATCGCGAATGTCGATTAATTCAACTTCCGGATGTACTGGGTCAAACTTTTTCCCCGTAAATGTCGTAATAAAACTCATAGGATCCTCTTCCTTTTCGTTAGTTTAAGTCTTTGATCATTTCTTCTAACATTTCAAATACTTCGTAGTATTCAGAACTTTCTGCATCTTCTAAGTCCTCGTATTCTTCGATAAACTCTGCATATGGTTCCTCTTCTGTTTCTCCAGTCATATAATCAAACATACTTTCACTTGATACTGTATAGTGATCTCCCATATAGTAATTTGCATGAATGTATAAGACTTGGCCTTGGTCCTCTACCACGGCTTCAGCGTCATATCCCCAAAGTCCTGGGCCCGCTGGCGTCTTTTTACTTCTAGTTTCGATGATTTTCATAACTGCTTCCCCTTTTTTTCAATCTTATACGACTAAAATACAATAAATTAAGATTGATTTCAAATGGTTTATTTTTCCTTACTATTCTTTTCTCCATTTTTCAACTTCATCTTCTGTCCCAAGGACATAATGTGTCCCTCCTATATAAATGCGTTTGCTTTCTGTATAAGGGCAGTCTAGCATGGAGATATCGTATTCATGTAATACCTTCGTTCTTTCGACTCTTGGGTTTGGTACCGGAATTGCAGTGAGCAATGATTTTGTATACGGATGAATTGGATTCTCAAAGATTTCTTCTACGCTTCCGGACTCCACCAGATGTCCTAAATGAAGTACACCGATATGGTCAGAAATATATTTTACCATGCTTAAGTCATGGGCAATAAAAAGATACGCAATTCCTGTCTCTTTTTGAATCTTCTTCATCAGATTGACTACTTGTGCCTGAATGGAAACATCCAAGGCTGAAATTGCTTCATCGGCAATAATTAGGTCCGGCTCTAATACTAACGCACGGGCAATTCCAATCCTTTGACGTTGTCCACCGGAAAACTGATGTGGATACCGTTTTGCATGCTCTTTTGACAAGCCTACAAGATCTAGGATCTGATAGACCTTTTGCTCCATCTCTTCCCTTGTCTTACATACTTTATGAATCATCAATCCCTCTCCGATAATATCAATTACTTTCTTTCTAGGATTAAGACAAGCCATGGGATCCTGAAAAATCATCTGCATCTTAGTATGTAAAAATTTCTTTTCGTCAGCTTTTAACTTTCCTGAGATATCAGTTCCTTGGAATAGAATCTGGCCGCCTGTTGGCTTATAGAGACGAATAATAGAACGTCCTGTTGTCGATTTACCGGAACCTGACTCACCTACCAGTCCATAAGTTTTCCCCTTTTCAATGGTAAAGGAGATTCCATCCACAGCTCGGACGATTTCCTTACGACTTAAACGAAAATACTGTTTTAGCTCTTTTACTTCCAGAATTGTATCACTCATCATTTATCCCCCCGTTTCATCGCTTCAATCCTCTTCTTTAATGTCTCCGGCATTTCCACCTTTGGTGCCTTCTCATGCATTAGCCAAGAAGCTACCTTATGAGTATCTGAGCCTTTCACTGGAAACATCGGTGGCTCTAGACGATAATCAATCTGTAAGGCATATGGATTTCTTCTTGCAAACGGATCTCCCGTAATTTCCTTAATCATATTTGGCGGTGTACCAGGAATGCTATAAAGCGTATCACTCTCTGTGGACATATCCGGCATGGAGGATAATAAGCCCCATGTATAAGGATGTCTTGGATCATAAAAGATTTCCTCCGTTGTCCCTGTCTCCACTATTTTCCCTGCATACATAACATTAATATGGTCTGCTACCTTTGCCACGACTCCAAGGTCATGGGTAATATAAATAACAGAAAGTTCCTTCTGCTTCTGAATATCTTGAATTAGCTTCAAGATTTTGGCCTGAATTGTTACATCCAAAGCCGTCGTTGGCTCATCACAAATTAATACATAAGGATCACAGGATAAGGCGATGGCTATCACGATACGCTGTCTCATGCCTCCAGATAACTGATGGGGATAATTTTTCATACGACGCTCTCCATCTGTAATTCCAACTAGTTTTAATAATTCGACAGCTTTTTTATAGGCCTCCGCCTTACTCTTATTATAATGAACGATCATTGGCTCCATAATCTGCTTTCCTATCGTCATAGTGGGATCTAGGGAGGTCATAGGGTCCTGAAATACCATGGCAATCTTTCGACCTCTAATAATCTTTTGCATGTCCTCGCCTGACATTTTGACAATATCTGTTTCTTTTTTCTCTCCCGTATATTCATCATTCCATGTATAATAAATGGTTCCACCTTCTATAGTAGCATTATTAGAAAGCAGTCCCATAACCGCTTTTGCTGATACGGATTTACCAGAGCCTGACTCTCCTACAATTGCAATGGTTTCCCCAATATGTAAGTCAAAATTCACACCACGAACGGCTTTCACGGTTCCATTATCTGTCTTAAATGAAACTTTTAAATCTTTTACGCTTAAAATAAGTTCTTTCTCTTCCATATTATCTCTCCTTCATTGTAGGATCTAAGGCATCACGTAACCCGTCGCCGCATAAGTTAAAGCTTAACATTAAGATGGCTAAGATTATGGCAGGAATAATCATCATATATGGATAAACCAAAATACTATTAAATCCATCATTGATCAACGTTCCTAAGGAAGCCTGAGGTACTGCAAGTCCAAGCCCTACAAATGCAAGATATGCCTCATAAAAAATTGCATTTGGAATGGTCATCATAGACATAATGATTAACTGTCCATATATATTAGGAACAATTTCTCGAAAGATCAGTCGAAAGCTCGAGGAGCCCAGTGTTCTGGATGCCAGCACATATTCTTCTTCCTTTACCTTAAGGACCTGCGCACGGGTAATCCTGCTCATAGCAATCCATTCTGTAAACATCAACGCAACAATAACTGTAAATAAGGAGGATTTCATCACTGTCAGTAAAATAGTAAGGATAACAAGGGTTGGAATAGAGTTCATAATCTCCTGAAATCGTTGTAAGATACCATCCAGAATTCCTCCAAAAAATCCGGAAACCAAGCCATATACCATACCGATCAAAACATCAATTAATACTGCAACAACTGCAATAAATAAGGAAATTCTAGTTCCTTGCCAACATCTTACGAACAGGTCTCGTCCATATTCATCCGTTCCAAATAGATGGGCTCCATTTGGCTCAATATTGGCACTTGCCGTATCAATCGCATCAAACTTATAAGAAGAGACCATAGGAACAAAGATACTTAGGCAAACAATGAGCAGGATACAGATTAGTCCTGCTACTGCACCTTTATTCTTACAAAACCGTTTCACAACATCTTTCCAGCCTGGGTGAAATGGTTCCACTTCATCTTTTGTAATATCCACCTGTTCTCCCACAAGCTCAAAATCATTTTCATTAAATTCAAAGTCTTTTAATTCATAGTCCTCCATCGCTACTCCTCCTTTGCCAAACGGATTCTTGGATCGATTATGCCATAGGAAATATCAATGATCAGCATCATGACCACATACATCAAGCTATAAAGGAACGAACAAGCAAGAATGATATTATAATCATTTGCACGGATGCTGTTGATTAATAATTTGCCTAGGCCCGGAATACCGCAAATCTGCTCTACTACCATGGTACCGGTCATCAAGTTTACCAAAATAGGACCAAGGATCGTGATTACAGGAATTAATGAATTTCTTAAACAGTGGCTGCGGATGATCTTTCCTCGGCTTAATCCTTTTGCCTTTACAAGCTCAATATACTCACTATTTAATACCGAAATCATCTCCGTCCTTGTAAATCTAGCTACATTGGCAATTACCGACATAGAAAGTGCAAGCACAGGAATAATGCTGGTCATAAGACGATGCTCACTGCTATAGGTCGTTGGCAGTATCTGAAGATCCACCCCTAAAAAGATCACTAATAGCAGGGCAAATACAAAGGATGGAATGGCCACACCAAGTACAGAAATCACTGTGGCAAAGGTATCCCAAAAATGATTTTGATGCAAGGCGGCTACAATTCCTAATATAATTCCGATAATTGAGCCTAAAATTACTGCCGCGATACCAAGTAAAAATGAAATCTTAGCCGCATCGATGACAAGCATGGAAACCGGAAGATCTTTATACAGTGCATACGAAATACCAAAATCACCCGTCACCATGTTTTTAATATAGGTAACATATTGCACTAACACTGGTTTATCCAATCCATACTTGGCCATAATGATCGCTCTTTGTCCTTCTGATAGTTTCTCATCGTTAAACGGAGTACCAGGAAGACATTTGACCATTACAAATAATACAGTCAGTATAATGAATAACGTCATAACAGAAATAAGAATCCGTCTTCCAATATACCGAAACATTGATTTATCCATAGTTTCTCTCCTCTCACTTTACACGAACTTAAGTCCATTCCCTTCATACGGTGCAAAAATACCTGTGACAATAGACTCCTTTGCCACAGGTATTCAAGTATTACCGCAGGTCATTTCTTATTAACTTTACTGATCACTAATCCAATTCAACATAATTAAATGTGTAAGGAACACCAACTGGACGATGAACCAAGTTCTTTACATTGCTACGAATTAATACGGAAGAACCTTTTTCAAATACAGGAACTACCGCATAGTCGTTCATTGCAATTTCTTCTGCTTCAATCATCTGGTCAAAACGTTTGCTCATATCAGTCGATGCCTTTACTTCATCCATCTTCTTCATATAAGCATCACTCTTGTAATCACCATAATTGTTGGCATTTCCATCAAGCATTAGATTTAAATAAGTAGTGGCATCACCATAATCAGGTCCCCAACGAGTAAGTGCAACTTCAAATTCACGATTCTTTTGCTTATTGTAAATTCTATCTTTCTTGGTCGTTGCAACCATCTCGATATTTAATCCTTTTAACTTGGAGAATGAATTCTGTAAATAGGTAGCCATTTGATCCATAGGTGACTCATCGGTACCATATAGTAACTGGAGAGTAATTGAGTCCTTACCAAGTTCTTTTAATCCTGCATCCAAGAATTCCTGTGCCTTAGCCAAATCAAAGGACGTAAAATCTTTTGCTTTTGATCTGAAGTCAGTACCATCATTTAAGCATAATCCTGTTGGTACAAATCCATCAGCTTCTTTGGAGCCATCCTTTAAGATATTTTCTGCAAAATCAGTACGGTCGATTGCATAAGAAAGTGCCTTTCGAATATTCATATTAGCTATGGTATCTTTGTTGAAATTCAACTGAAGATAGAATAAATAGCCTTCAGAATAGGTCTTATACTCTGGCTTATTTTTATATTTATCTACTAAAGATGAATTAATAATTGCAAAATCATTATATTTTGAATCAAAGTTAGCTGCTGCCGTCTTTGGATCCTGTACTAAAAGCATGGTTAACTTATCAATCTTAACGGCATCTTTATTCCAATAGTCTGGGTTTTTCTCAAAGACCGCTTTGGTACCTAGCTCCCAGCTGGTAATCTTAAATGCACCGTTGGATAATACTGCATCTGCTTTCTTTGCATATTTATCACCTTGCGCCTCTGCAAACTTACGATTGATTGGATAGTAGCAAGGGAATGTCATTAATTCATCAAAATAAGAACATGGACGTTCTACTTTAACCTCTAATGTCGTATCATCAATTGCCTTAACGCCTAATGTTTTCATATCTTCGTCAGTAAGTGCTTCACCATTTGACTGTTTTTCCATCAACGCATCAGCACCAACAATGGCTGCACCATCGCTGCCTAACATATAAGCATAGTTTCCTGCATTTTTGATAATTCTCTGCCAAGCATATACGAAGTCATCAGCGGTAACCTTGTCCCCATTTGACCACTTCGTATCCCTTAATTTATATGTATATACCAGTTTGTCATCGCTCAGCTTATAGCTTTCTGCAATTGCAGGAACGATCTTTCCATCTTTATCAAGTCCCATAAGTCCATCGATTACTGCATGCATTGCATTAAATGACATACCATCATCGGAAACTGTGGAGTCCATCGTCACGATTTCCAATTCGGAAGCAAATGTAAATGACTTACCATTGCTCTTACTTGATGAACATCCAACCATGGACAAAATCATTGCTAAACAAAGTCCTAATGAAATGATTTTTTTCATAGCTCTCCTCCTTTAAATTACTATTACTGTACTATAAATATATTTAGGTAATAGTGTTTTTATACAAAAAGTGCAGCAGTTAAATTAACTGCTGCACTCCTTCGTACTTGTTATATTCAATGTATCACTTTAGATTGTTAACGTCAACCCATTATTTTACATTTTATGATATTTACTTCAAAT
>JAUNRX010000057.1:14288-21414 GCA_030539495.1 bacterium
TTCATTTGTGATGCCATATTGACTGCTTTTCCAACAATCATCTCTACCAATTCCTGTGGAGAGGTCACTACTACAATTCCATCTACAGGAAGGGACTGAAATACGGTTAGTGGAACGTCTCCGGTTCCCGGTGGCATGTCAACAAACATATAATCAAGATCACCCCACACTACATCGGTCCAGAACTGTTTTACTGCACCTGCAATAATTGGTCCTCTCCAGACTACCGGCTGGGTATCCTGATCGAGTAATAAATTTGTAGACATAACACGGATGCCCTTTTCAGATTCCACCGGATAAATATAGGTTCCATCACTGTCAGCCTTTTCCTTTATTCCAAATGATTTTGGAATGGATGGGCCTGTGATATCTGCATCTAGGACTCCGACTTTATAGCCTTTTCTCTGCATGGAAACAGCGAGTAAAGATGTCACTAAGGACTTTCCTACTCCGCCCTTTCCGCTGACGATACCGATTACCTTCTTTACACTGGATAATGGATTTATATCCACTTGAAAGCTCTGTGGTGCTGTCCGTTCTTCACAGCTTGAACTGCATCCGGAGCAATTGTGATCACAATTTTCACTCATTTTTTAACGCCTCCTGATCTTAAAAGTGCTTTCGACACTTTGTCTGGCTGTTGTTTTTTAAGTTCCTTATGTCACATATGCAAGTAGTTTGAATTCTATTTATTCGTGGTGTCCGCAGCCGTGGTCTCCACAGCCACCTTCATGATGATCATGGTGATGGTCATGATGGTGATCAGAGCATTGTATATTTTCGTTGAACGTTAATGTGCCTTCTAAAAGGTTTTTCACTGCGTCGTCTGCATCTCCGGAAACTCCGCCGTATAATTTAATACCTGCTTGTTTCATTGCATCCTGTGCACCGCCGCCGATACCGCCGCAAATTACTACATCTACCTTATTTTCAGTAAGGAAGCCTGCAAGTGCGCCATGTCCTTTGCCCTTTGTTGCTACTACCTGACTTTCTACAATCTTTTTATCTTCTACATCATAAATTTTGAATTCTTCTGTTTTTCCGAAATGTTGAAAGATTTGACCATTTTCAAATGTTACTGCTACTCTCATAATATTCTCCTTTTTCTCTGCTATCTTTATAGTTTCTGCTCTGAAATGACACCTGCTATGTCTAAAACATGCTGCGTTTCCATCACAAATCTCATAATTTCCGCCAGCAATCTGAAGCTCAAATCCATTTACCAGGCATTCTGCAAGCTTTACTCTTGCACTATTGTAAATTGCCTGTGCTGTCGTCCTAGCTACATTCATACGTTTTGCACATTCTTCTTGGGAAATGCCTTCAAGATCGATTAAGCGGATGGACTCATATTCGTCTACCGTCATGGTGATCTTCGGCTGGCCTGTACAGGACTTTTCGATTGGACCAAAGTTGTCATAGGAAGGTTCTGTGCAAATGCGGCGTATCTTACTTGGTCTTGGCATGGGATAAGCCTCCTTTTTATTTCTGGCATATGCCATTTACCTCATTATAGCAGTTTGATTTTAAGTGTCAAGGATGGATTTTCTCTTAAAGTCATAGCCCCACTCCTCCCACTCATACAATAGAATCATGACAAAATAAGGAGGCCCCCTAAAATGGATACCTATGACGTAATTGTAATTGGTGCAGGAATCAGCGGTCTGACTGCTGCCGCCTTACTGGCAAATAAGCATCGAAACGTGGCGTTATTTGATGCCCAGAAAAAGCCTGGCGGCTCTTGTGGCATCTTTAAACGAAATGGTGTTACCTTTGAACAAGGTGCAGGTATGTTCTATGGATTCGGTGAAAGCGGATTTAATCCTCATCGCTATGTATTCAATGCCCTTCACGCACCGATTACTATGATTCATCATAAAGAACTTTATGCCATTCAATATGGAGATCAAAAAATTGTATTTCCCGAAAGCGTGGATGAATTTGTAGAAGAGCTAAGCAAGCTGTTTCCAGAGGAAAAAAAGGGAATTCGAAACTTTTATCATGATATGGAACATTTATATGACGAGGTGATCCAGACTACTCCTGTCTTTCAATCGCCTGATGTGCTGCCAAAAGAACAGGGCGCGAAACAATTTAAGGAGCATCCAATAGGGTATCTGAAGTTCTTAAGCCTGATGAATGTCAGCGTGAAAAAATTACTAAAGAAATATATGAAGGGAAAAGAGATTCTGTATTTCTTTGATAAGCTTACTTCCACCTACTGTTATGCTACCGTTGGCGAAGCACCTGCTGTTCTTGGTGCTGTCATGTTTATCGATAACCATAAGGGAGGAAGTTATTATCCGGCTGGCTCCTCCTTAATGTTGACGGGAACACTGGAGAAAGTGATTGAAGAACATGGTGGAGACTGCTACTACTCCTCAAAAGTAACAAAACTTCTAATTGACCATAATACGGTTTCTGGCATTACACTGGAAGATGGCAGGACGTTCTATGCAAAGCAAGTCATTTATAGCGGGAATGTCTGGAGCCTATATGAGGATTTATTACATAAGCCGATGAAACGGAACTTTGAACCAACCTATGGTTCTGTCGTTTATTATGCTTTGGTAAAACGTGAGGCAATTCCTGAGTCGGCTTATCCAATTGAAATGCTGATTACGGGAAAGACAAGGCTGGAAGAAAGCGAAGTTACCGTCTATCTGTTAAGCAAGGATGATACGACACTTTGTCCATCGGACCAGCATGTGATCGTTGCAATTGGACCAAGTTTTCAGAAATGGCCAGGCAGCGACTCCTTTTACTACCATTCAGAAGCTTATGAAAAAATGAAGGAAAAAGAGCGCCAACGAATTTTAACACTGTTAGAAAAACAGTTTCCTGGATTTCGTAGAAATATTCTATATCAGGAAATTGCCACACCTAGCTCTCTTGAGAAGTATGCTCTGAAATATCACGGGGCAGTTGCAGGACCAAAACAAATGCTTGGACAGCATATGCTAAAACGCCAGCATACAAAGACAGATGTAAACCGGCTTTACTGCTGTGGGGAAGGGACGGTTATGGGTACCGGAACGCCTGCCGTTACGGTTTCCGGTATCGCCGCTGCCAATCTAGCCCTTCGTGAAGAGGGACTTCCTGAGTATACATCAGAAGATGGACTAGAGAACTATGTCAAAGTAGTCACTCCTCCTTATCCGAAAGCAAAACTAGTCATCAGCTCAGATCCTCATGTAAATAAGCTTGGGCTGCTTGCAAGGAATTGTCAGTTCTGTGAAACTCCGGCTTGTAGTAAGGCATGTCCTGCTAATATACCAATCTATCAGATTACCCGTCGTCTTGCTGTGGGAAACCTGGTTGGTGCAAAGAAACAACTTACTCCTTCTATGATGCATACCTGCCGTAACTGTACCTCCAAGGAATGTGAACAACACTGCATTAGTAAAGGCACTAACCATCAAGTATCCATTTATGAGCTATTACAACAAACAATACAATAACAAAAAAGAGGAGGTTTTGAATTCCAATCAAACTCTCCTCTTTTCTTCTCGATATTCAATTCTAATCACTATCAACACAATCGCCAATGCCAATAATAGATAGCTCCATTGTCCCCGCATGGTAACTTGTATTCCCTCTTTTACCAAGGTCACTCCATATGCCTGATACAGATGCTCTCCGATTATCTTGCCGTCCTCTTGATACATGGACAAGCAGATTTGACGAATCATACTGGTTAACTGCATTGGTGGAAAATAAAATAATAGGTGTTTTAATTTTTCCGGATACATGGCATAGGGAAGATATGTTCCTGCCAGAAAGCCGCAGATCATACCATATAGATTACCAAACGTTGAGAAGGATGTGGTATCCTTCATAAACTTAATCATACATAACAATAATCCTCCATTCATACAGGAGGAAAAAAACAAGGTTCCTATACTTTTAAGAAACACTTCCATATGTATCGAGGCTCCATAGTAGCTATAAAAATAAAGCTCTGCACCACAAAATGTAACTGCCGTAAAAAAAAAGGATACTACAATACTGCTGATCCAATAACCGATTTCTAACTGAAACCTAGTGACAGGAGCAACCAGATAATCGCGCTGCACTCCTTTGGCTGTATCCCCCACATTCAGCTGCATAATTCCAAACGATGTAGTTGTATTCAATACGATTAATAAGCCGCTTACCATTAAACGATCCGTAAATTCATTTACATACTTTAGTTCTAAGCCGGTGCCTTCCACCGATTGTATGATAAAATCCCGTAAAAATATCACATAAAGACCGAGTACAATGACAATCGAGAA
The DNA here is from genome assembly GCA_030539495.1 of bacterium. Lineage (GTDB taxonomy): Bacteria > Bacillota > Clostridia > Lachnospirales > Lachnospiraceae > KM106-2. The sequence continues at coordinate 18,566 of JAUNRX010000057.1, forward strand.
AAAACACAACAGCACATTTGTCTTATTTTTCAGAAATATAGCGATATTTCGTCCTACTAATACCTGCATCTGCCTCATAATGCCAAGTCCTCTCTTAACACATCCATGTATATTTCCTGGATAGACAGGCTCCCGATCTTCTTATATTCTTTTAGAACCCTATCTTTTTCGCCACAAACCATGATATGGCCCTGACTGATTATGCAGATATGATCCGCATTTACGGTCTCCTCCATGTAATGGGTGGAAAAAAATATGGTCATCTTCAACTGCCGATTTAATTTTAATAGTGAGTTCCAAACGAGATTTCTTGCAAGAGGATCTAGGCCAATGGTTGGCTCATCTAATAATAGTAGCCTCGGCTTTGACATTAACGCCCTTCCAATCTGACAAATCCTTTTTTGTCCGCCGGAGCAGGTCCCATATCTTTTGGGAAGCAATTTTTGTAATGTAAGCTGATTGGCCACCTCATTTATCTGATCAATCACAGACTGCTTGTCAGCATAATATAAGCTGCCGCGATAATATAGATTTTCATATACGGTAAGCTCATTATCTAAAACATCTTCCTGAAAAACGACGCCGATGATCCGCTTAATTTCTTCCTTTTGTTTTTCCATGGAATAGCCTTCTACCATGATCTTTCCACTGGTGGGCGTCAATAAGGTAGACAGCATATTCATGGTCGTACTCTTGCCAGCTCCATTTGGCCCAAGAAATGCTGATATCTGGCCTTGTAAGATAGAAAAGCTGATTTCCGATACGGCTTTGGTCTTTCCGTACTGGCGGCTGACGTGATCTACCTGAATGCATGGTTTCATAGTGGTACCACCTAAAGTTCGTGTCTTACAATCAATCTATTCATTTAATAGGTCGGTTATTCTTTACGACCGTGCTATAAGAAGAATATACTTTCTTTCCTTTGACAGTTCTGTAGGCCCTTACTTTATAATAATAGATCTTCTTTGCCTTTACTCCGTGATCTACAAAGCGTATGGTGGAGCCACCTTTTATTGTCTTAATGCATTTATAAGATTTATCTTTCTTGGTAGAACGATATAGCTGATACCCACTGGCACCTTTACACGTTCTCCACTCGACTGTAATCTTCTTTTTACCTGCTGTAACCTTAATCGTTGGTTTCTGTAGGCCTATCTTAAATGTCTTCTTTATGATTCCTGTGTAATTTCCTTTTCCGTTAACCTCTACCGTTGCTGTGCCGACTTCTTTGTTACTTTTATATGTGACACTGTAGTCAGTTCCATTCTTTAACTTGGTCTTTCCGGATATTACTGTAATCGATGGTTTCTTTACTTTTCCATCGTATGTATAGGTTGTATGGCTTAGCTTGATGGAGCAAGAAGCTATATTTTTCCCCTTTACTGTAATTGTACCTACCTTTTTATTTCTCATACCTAATGAGTTCGCGGTAAATAAGAGCTCTGATTTTCCTTTTCTTTCAGCGGTTATTCTATTTTTTCTTACCGTAAGCACATTATTACTAGAAGTAACCGTTGCATCCTCTAGTGCTACTTTTATCCCATTATTGCATAACTGTAACGTTTGACTCTGTCCGATCACCATACTGTCATTGTAATTTATGCTAAGTGATAATAGGGATGGCAGTGTTTCTACTTTATTTACAGATGACACTTTTCCTTTTTTAGAAAATGGAGCAGCTGTTCCACTCATAAAGATCTGTACCCAGTAATAGCATCCTTCGATTTCTACTGCACCAATTCCAATTGCATTATAAGTCTCATTTAACATATTGGCACGATGCCCTGGTGAATTCATCCAGCCATTTACGACCTTCTCTGGGGTAGAATAACCTGCTGCAATATTCTCTCCCACTGCACTCCATGGAGTCTCAATTGCTGTAAAACAAGACTGTCCATTTGGCCTTGTATGAGAAAAGTACATTGCTATCTCATAAGATCGTTGGATAGCTGAATGGGTTAGACTGGTATCTAAGGTTAACGCCTTCAATCCCTTCTCTTTTCTCTCTTTATTTACAAGCTTAAGCACGTTATTTATGTAATCATAATTTATTGTTCCCTTTACTGACAGTGTTGGGATTGTGGGGCTATCCTTTTTTACACTTACAGCTGCTGCCATAACTGGGCTTTTCCTTACCAAAATACTACCTGTCATTATACATGCCCCAATCATGAATAAGATTAGAAACTTCTTTTCTTTCAACCTTTTCATATGCCTCCTTCTCCTTTTGTTATATTTTTACATGCCTTTTTATTATATCTAGTTGAAAATCTAATTACAAGTTTTCTGCTGACTCATAAACTGCCAAACTACTTCATACGTTAGCATAACGAAACTTTTTTTCCTCTATCTATTCTGTTTAAGGAGGCTCTAGTATGAGCGAACCAAGTAATTTCTATACGCAAAAATGCTATCAGCAAAACTCGTCCAATCCACTTACACCTACCATGGAGGATTATTTAGAGATGATATATCGCCTGCTTTTAAGGAATCCCGTCGTACGCATTGGTGAGCTTTCCGTACAACTAAATGTAAAGCCTTCTTCTTCAACAAAAATTGTGCAGACGTTAAAGGAGAAAGGCTATATAAACTATGAACAATATAGCTATATCAGCCTTACTGAACAAGGTGAAGCACTTGGAGCTTATCTCTATGCACGGCATAATATCCTGCATGACTTCTTTTGTACCGTAAATCATAGTAACAGTGAATTAGAGGTCGTTGAAATGGTGGAACATTTTATTGATAAGGAAACACTGGAGAACATAGAACATCTCACCCACTACTTGCATGATCACAAGTACTAATTTATTCATATAAAAAGACGAACTACTAATTGCAGTTCGTCT
>JAUNRX010000205.1 GCA_030539495.1 bacterium
TTAGCTCAGGATTGGTCTACAAGATATCCTTTAGTAGATGGTCATGGTAACTTTGGTTCCGTCGATGGCGATGGTGCCGCAGCAATGCGTTATACAGAAGCAAGACTTAGTAAGATTTCTATGGAAATGCTTTCTGATATTAACAAAGATACAGTTGACTTTATACCAAACTTTGATGAGACAGAAAAAGAACCAGTAGTATTACCTTCTAGATATCCAAACTTATTAGTAAATGGTACAACAGGTATTGCAGTAGGTATGGCAACAAACATTCCACCTCATAACCTTAGAGAAGTAATCAATGCTGTTGTTAAGATGATTGATAATCGTATTGAAGAAGGACGCGAAACATCAATTGATGAATTATTAGAACTTGTAAAAGGTCCAGATTTCCCTACAGGTGCGACTATTTTAGGACGTAGAGGGATTGAAGAAGCTTACAGAACAGGTAGAGGAAAGATCCGTGTTCGTGCAGTTACGGAAGTAGAACCTATGCCAAATGGAAAAAGTAAGATTATCGTAACTGAGTTACCTTACATGGTTAACAAAGCAAGATTAATTGAAAAAATTGCTGAATTAGTTCGTGATAAGAAAATAGATGGTATTACAGAATTACGTGATGAATCAAACCGCCAAGGTATGAGAATTTGTATCGAACTTCGTAGAGATGCAAATGCAAATGTAGTTCTTAATTTATTATATAAACATACGCAATTACAAGATACCTTTGGTGTTAACATGCTTGCGTTAGTTAATAATGAACCAAAAGTTCTTAACTTAGTAGAAATGCTTCATTACTACATCCGTCATCAAGAAGAAGTAGTAACTAGAAGAATAAAATACGACTTAAACAAAGCGGAAGAACGTGCTCACATCTTACAAGGATTACTAAAAGCACTTGATAATATTGATGAAGTAATCAGCATTATCCGTGGGTCTGCAAATGGTAACATGGCAAAGACACGCTTAATCGAACGTTTTGACTTAACTGATGTACAGGCACAGGCTATTATTGATATGCGTTTACGTGCGTTAACAGGTTTAGAACGTGAAAAACTTGAAAATGAGTATGCTGAATTAATGGAACGTATTGCAGAATTTAAAGCAATCTTAGGTGATGAAAGAAAACTTCTTGCAGTGATCAAAGAAGAAATCTGTATCATTCGTGATAAATATGGCGATGATCGTAGAACAAGTATCGGATACGATGAATTAGACTTCACAACAGAAGATTTAATTCCAGTTGAGGATTCTGTAATTGCTATGACTCGCATGGGTTATATCAAACGTATGACTACAGATAACTTCAAGAGCCAGAACCGTGGTGGTAAAGGTATTAAGGGTATGCAGACAATCGATGAAGACTTCATTGAAGAGTTATTGATGACAACTACTCACCACTACATTATGTTCTTTACAAATAAAGGTCGAGTATATCGATTAAAAGGCTATGAAATTCCGGAAGCTGGAAGAACAGCAAGAGGAACTGCAATTATTAACTTACTTCAATTATTACCTGAAGAAAGAATTACAGCAATCATTCCAATTCGAGAATATAAAGAAGACCAGTTCTTATTTATGGCTACAAGAGAAGGTATCGTTAAGAAGACTCCTATTAAGGATTATGCTAATATTCGTAAGACTGGACTTCAAGCAATCAATCTTCGTGAAGAGGATGAATTAATTGAAGTAAAATCTACGGATAATGAAAGAGATATTATCTTAGTAACAAAATATGGCCAATGTATCCGTTTCAATGAAAAAGATGTTAGACCAACAGGAAGAACATCTATGGGTGTTATTGGTATGAACCTTGAACCAAATGATGAAATTGTAGGTATGCAGTTAGATTCTCAGGGAACTGATTTATTAATTGTATCCGAAAAAGGTATGGGTAAACGTACTCCAATGGGAGAATTTACAGTACAACGTCGTGGTGGTAAAGGTGTTAAATGCTATAAGATCACAGAAAAGACAGGATATGTTGTTGGTGTAAAAGCTGTAGATGATGATAACGAGGTTATGATGATTACAAATGAGGGTATCATTATTCGAATGATGGTAAACGGAATTTCTGTAATCGGACGTAACACTTCAGGTGTTAAGTTAATTAATATAGATGCTGAGAAAGATATTTTTGTTGCAAGTATTGCAAAAGTAAGAGAAACAATTTCCAATGAAGAAGAAGGTACAGAAGAATTATCAGAGGGTGAAGCTTCTAGTACAGATACTGAAGAGGATAGTGCTCTTGATACAATACAAGAAGAACATGACATTGATCGTCTTCTTCAAGCAGCAGAGTTAGACTCAAAAGATTCAGAAACAGAAGAATAAGAAATATAAATAACAAGCACGTACTTTGAATACTAGTTCTTAGTATTTGCTTGTTATTTTTTTATATAAGAAAGGAAAAAGAATGAGAACCTTACATACAGATGTGATTATTAATACTATAAAAGAAATGTGCATCCAGGCAAATTTAGAACTTGCAAATGATGTTCAGGGGGCATTAAAGAGTGCTGCAAATAAGGAAGAGTCAGAAACAGGAAGACAAGTATTAGGTCAGCTAGAGAAAAACCTTATCATTGCTTCAGAAGAAAATATACCAATCTGCCAGGATACAGGGATGGCAATTGTATTTATGGAGATAGGGCAAGATGTACATATTGAAGGGCAAAATATTGAGGATGCCATTAATGAAGGAATAAGAAGAGGATATAAGGAAGGATACTTACGTAAATCTGTTGTTAGTGATCCATTAATTCGAATTAATACAAAAGATAATACACCAGGTGTCATTCATTATTCTATCATTCCTGGAGATAAAATACGCATTACAGTAGCCCCAAAAGGATTTGGCAGTGAGAATATGAGTAAAGTATATATGCTAAAGCCTGCTGATGGAATAGAGGGCGTTAAGAATGCAGTCATTGAGACGGTAGCACAAGCAGGCCCAAATGCATGTCCACCGATGGTAATAGGGGTTGGTATTGGCGGATCCTTTGAAAAGTGTACCTTATTAGCCAAAAAAGCTCTAACAAGAAATTTAAATAAGCCAAATGATATTCCTTATATTAAACAATTAGAAGAAGAATTATTTGAAAAGATTAATCAATTAGGAATTGGACCAGCTGGACTTGGTGGAAGCAATACTGCATTAGGTGTAAATATTGAGACTTATCCAACTCATATTGCAGGACTTCCTGTAGCCATTAATATTTGTTGTCATGTAAATCGTCATGTAGTAAGAGAAATCTAATATTAGAAAGGAGTAGTAACTATATATAGAATATAGTTAACATACATATGGAAAAAGAAATTAAAACCCCATTTACAAAAAAAGATACCGTATCACTTAAGGCTGGTGACTGTGTGTATATATCAGGAACAATTTATACAGCAAGAGATGCAGCGCATAAACGTATGTTTGATGGATATAATAAGGGAGAACAATTACCATTTGACATTAAGAATGAGATTATTTATTATCTAGGTCCATCTCCAGCAAGGGAAGGGCAGGTAATTGGTAGTGCAGGACCAACTACAAGCAGTAGAATGGATAAATATACTCCACTGTTATTAGAGCAAGGCTTAACAGGTATGATTGGAAAAGGTAAACGTAGTAAAGAAGTAATTGATTCAATTGTTAAGAATAAAGCGGTTTACTTTGCAGCAGTAGGTGGAGCAGGTGCATTATTAAGTAAATGTATTATTGCATCTGAGGTAATTGCATATGATGATCTGGGCACGGAAGCAATACGAAAACTGACAGTATCAAAGTTACCTGTTATTGTAGTAGTTGACTCTAAAGGTAACAATTTATATGAAACAGCGCCAAAAAAATACATGAAATAGAGCCCTGTTTACAGTACATTAGATACAACTTAGACCCAATAATATGTATTGTTTTAAAGTTTTTTAAAATTGTTTGTAAAAAGTGTTGACAAAGTGTTTATTTCCTGGTAGAATAGGTCTTGCGTTTGACGCATAACTAAATACGAACTTCAAGTTCAGTACGGAGAAATACTCAAGTGGCTGAAGAGGTGCCCCTGCTAAGGGTATAGGTCGTTTACGCGGCGCGAGGGTTCAAATCCCTCTTTCTCCGTTGCCAATTGGCTAACGAAACTTGAAAAAAAATATTTAGAAAAAAAGTACTTGACAGTACGAACGAGACATGTTAGAATGAATCTTGTCGCTGTCACGGACAAGAAGTGAAAACGACGCATTTGAACATTGATAACTGAACAGTAAAACAACCCTGAAAATTCTAAATAATAAGTCTTTCAAGACTTCAAAAATTGAATTTCAGATTTGAACGTTTCTTTATAAGAAACAGTAGATGTAGTGAAAACTACAACGGATTAA
>JAUNRX010000206.1 GCA_030539495.1 bacterium
AATAACAAGACAGATAATAATAAAGTAGAGAACGATAAAACAGATAATAATAAAAAAGATCCATCAAAAGATGTTACTACGGTAACCGATGGATATGATAAAACATATTCTTCAAATAAAACAGATACAGATAAAAATAATCAGGCTTCAAAAGATTCACCAACAACAGTTGAACAATATCTGGAAGGAACCGTTGAAATTACCAATGGAGAAGAAGTAATTTTTAATGGAGAGCTTCCAGTTAAAAATACAGGTTTTACAATTCAGAAAGGCTTGCACATCGCAGCCGTGTTAGGAGTTATATTAGTTATGGTTATAGCAGCATCATGTAAATACATTCTTTTCGCCAAGAAACAGGATGGACACAATGAGTAAGAAAAAGATTATTTCCTTAGTTGCAGTACCAATTGGGATTACAGCGGTAATTTCAGGATTATATTTTACCGCAGGAAAATCCGTTTGGAACTTGGTAGTAAGCGACTATAAGACAGCAGTAATTAAAGGAGCACCGGAGTACTCCTATGAAAATGTAGCAGCAAATGATGTGGCAGCGTCCAATGAGGAAACTACAAATGGCGAAATAGATTATCCTCTAACAGGTGCGATGTTCGGAGAAATTAGCTGTGATAAGATTAATTTGAAAGCACCGATGTATTACGGAGATACCGAAGAAATTTTAGAAAAAGGAACCGGTATGTATGCTGGATCCAGTCTGCCAGGTCAAAATGGAACTATTCTAATTGGTGGACACGATACAACATTTATGGCACCACTAGAACAAGTTGCAGTAGGGGATACACTTACCGCAAAGACGACTTACGGAACGTACACCTATGAGGTTACAGAAATGAAAGTCGCAGATTTATTAGATCAAAGCGCGTATGATTTATACGGAACATCAGAACAGCTTGTATTATATACTTGTTATCCATTTGGAGAGATAACAGGCGATCGATCGAAACGATATTTTGTATATGCAAAGAAAGTCTCAGACCCAGTCCAACAGGAGGTAAAGTAACATGCACAAAAAGACGACGACCCGAAGAATACTTAGCCTTCTATTGGCATTTTTTTTGACTTTATGCTTCGCAAGCCTAAGCCTTGTACTGGTTACCAATGTTGGCTTCGTTGGAAAACGTAATTTCAAAGAAAGCTTGGTAAAAAGCGGATACATACAAAACACCGAAACAAAAGTAACGGAAGAAATAAAAAAATTATTGGAGCAGAAAAAAATCGACACAAGCATAGCCGATAAGGTGATTAGCTATGACACGATTTATATGGATATTTCCAATTACATCGACGCTGTTTACAGTGGAAAAGATGGAACAGTCGATATGACAACATTTGAAAAAGGTCTAAAAGATGCAATCAATGAGTATTTCAACGAACATCAGGCAATTGTATCAGATCAAGTTAATGCTGCAACCGATGAACTTGTGAAAAATGCATCTAATATGTACAGGAATTATGTAACAACAAGTTTTTCAGCAACAATTAATGACTTTTCCAATGACCTTCAATCGACTTTAAAAATTATTGGAATTGTAAGCGGGATTTTAGCAGTCGTAATCATGGTAATTTTATTTTTACTATACCATTACAAACACCATGCAGTGGACTATATCATTTATAGCGTAATTGCAACAACTTTGTTAAATGCAATCGCTGTATTTACATTAGGGAACAGCAACTTTATCAAGAGTTTAAATATTGGACCAGACTATTATCTGGATTTCCTAAATCAAATGATTTCTAACTGTGTAAAAGTAGGCTACCAAGTGACCGCAATGTACGCTGTGTTCGCAGTAGCATTATTTTTCGTTAATCGATACATTAGAAAAATAACACAATAAAGGGAGACAGGCAGAATGCAAGCAAATGGGTATTTAGATTTTCATACACATGTTCTGCCAGGAGTGGATGATGGCTCAAAAGACATGGAGATGACCAAAGCCATGCTTCAGAAAGCATATGAGGAAGGGGTTCGAACCATTCTAGCAACGTCCCATCATTATCCAGGAAGAACCAAGCAGGATCCGCAGGAAAGACTTGCACTGGTAAAGCAGGTGGATAAGATTGCAAAAGAAATTTCACCAGATATGAAAGTATTACCAGGGAATGAAATCTACTATCGTGAAAACATAGTGGAAGAACTGAAAAATGGAACAGTGCTTCCTTTGGCAGATACCAAATATGTATTGGTAGAGTTTAATCCAAATGAGCACTACAAACGTATTTACCAAGGCATCTCGGAACTGATCCAATATGGCTACTATCCAGTTATCGCCCATGTGGAGCGAGTAGGAACACTGATCAGTAACAAGAGTCATATGAAAGAATTAATTGAAATGTCCTGTTATATGCAGGCCAATAGTGAAAGCTTTATGGGAGGTTTCTTTGATAAGCAATCGAAGACGCTGCTTGCACTAATGAAAGAAAATATGATCCATTTTATCGGAAGCGATTGCCACAACCTAAGCAGCCGCCCACCAAGAATGGAAGCATGCGTAAAGAAGCTCTACAAGAAGCTTCCAAAAGAAACTGTAGATAGAGTACTGATTCGCAATCAAGAACTATTTCTACAAAATAAATTTTTATAGAAAGTAGGCAAAATACATGAAGCCAGAACATGATGAAATTGAAATTGACTTAAGGGAATTGTTTTATGTTTTAAAAAGCAAGATAGCCATTATTCTAGCAGTAACCGCGATCTGCGGGATCGGGATGGCGATTTACACAAGTTTTGTAATTGAACCTAAGTACTCTAGTACTTCTAAGATTTATGTTATGTCAAAAGGCGACTCAGCATTAAGTTTGTCGGATCTTAACTTAAGTACTGGACTTACTGCAGATTATGTTGAATTGATTGAAAGCCGTCCAGTTATGGAACAAGTTATTAATAATCTTAATTTAAGTATGAAATATGAAGAGTTACTAAGTCTTGTATCAATTACAAACCCAGCAGATACTCGTATCCTACATATTACTGTAACCTATACAGATGCATTAGTAGCAGAAAAACTAGCAAATGATATTGTTGCAGTAGCTCAAAAAAGTATTTCAAGTATTATGAATACAGATGAGCCTAGTATTGTAGAAAGTGCAATTTCTACTGGACAAAAAGTATCTCCTAATAATATGAAAAATACGTTGATTGCTGTAATTATTGGATTACTTTTATCATGTGGTGTTATTGTTTTAGTTCATATTTTAGATGATACAGTTAAATCCCCTGAAGATGTGGAACGTTATTTAGGACTTAATACTCTTGCTATGATTCCAGATGATATGGATGGAGTTAAGGGAGCTAATAAAAAATCTAGAATGCAAACAATATTCAAAAGAAATGAGGCATAGAAGATGCAAAAGATTGAATTTGGAAAGTTAGAGGAGTTTAGTTATGCAAAAAGGGAAGCATTTAATTCTCTTCGAACTAATTTAAGTTTTTGTGGACCGGACTTAAAAGTTATTGTATTTACAAGTTGTACACCAGATGAAGGAAAATCAAGTACAGTAATCGGTCTTGCAAGATCACTTGCAGAGGATCATAAAAAAGTATTAGTTATTGACTGCGATTTAAGAAAATCGGTATTAGTCGGACGTCATCATGCAAAACAGATTAAGAAGGCAGGAGAAAATTTATTAGGAATGTCTCATTACCTTACCGGTCAGGCTAAAATGCAGGATGTAATCTTCCAGACAAATGTTGAGAACTTTCATATTGCCTTCGCTGGAAGAACAACACCAAGTCCTACAGAATTATTAGATAATGACTACTTTAAAGCAATGATTGAGTACGGTAGAGAAAACTATGATGTTGTATTAGTGGATTCTCCACCATTAGGGTCTGTTATTGATACTGCCGTTATTGCACCATTATGCGATGGAGCAATCTTACTGGCAGAAAGTAATAAGAATAGTTATAAGTTCTTACAGAATGTAAAGAAACAGTTAGAGCTTACTGGTGTCCGCATATTGGGAGTTATATTAAATAAAGTACAGGCTGGAACAGGCGGGTACTATAACCGTTATTATCAAGGGTATTATAAGGAGTATTATGGAGAAAAAGAAAGTTAAATAATAGGCATTTTGGGAGGGTGAAATGTTTAGAAGAGAGAAAGATTTGGACAAGTTTAAGGTGTGTTTAATTGACTTGTTATGTGTAATTTGTAGTTGCTTTTTTACATACCAACTGCCTTATAATGATCTATCTCAGAATAGTGCTGTTTTTATTGGTATTCTACATATATTGGTATTCTATTTGGGAAATGAATATTATCACTTTTATAGAAGAGGGTATCTAGAGGAGTTAAAGGCAGTTATTATTTATGAGTTAGAGATGATTATTGCAATGATGGTTAT
>JAUNRX010000207.1 GCA_030539495.1 bacterium
TTATAACACAAGTGGAGGTTACTATGAGCGAAGAGGAAAAGAGCAAGTTATGGCTCGATTATTCGAAACGGAAATCAGCGGAACTTAGAGAACAAATCATAATCGAGTACGCTAGTTTAGTAAAAATTGTTGCCGGAAGGTTAAGTATGTATTTAGGATATACCGTAGAATACGACGACCTAATCGGCTATGGTACATTTGGCTTAATAGATGCCATCGATAAATTTGATTATCAAAAGGGAGTCAAATTTGAAACATATGCAAGTCTAAGAATCAGAGGAGCCATCTTAGATCAGATCAGAAGGCTGGACTGGATACCAAGAACACTTAGACAGAAACAAAAGAAATTAGAACAGGCATGCCAAAAACTTGAATGTGAGCATGGAAAGAATGTTAGCAGCGACCTGCTTGCAAAAGAATTAGAAATCAGTACTGGTGAATTAGAAGTCTGGAAAAATCAGACGATGGGAATGAATATGATCTCTCTTGACGAATACCTAGAACAAGGAATTGAAGTCAGAATGGACAATCATGCAAGTTCACAGTTTGACCAGCCAGAAAAGGTAATGGAGAAGCAAGAGCTGAAAGGAATGCTGGAACAAGCATTAGAGACCCTTACCGAAAATGAAAGAAAAGTAATTGTGCTTTATTATTACGAAGAAATGACATTGAAAGAAATTAGTTATATCTTAGAAGTATCAGAATCTAGAGTATCACAATTGCACACAAAATCACTACAGAAAATGAAATCAAGATTAGGAAGTAACATTGAGTTATTAAGTATATTTTAAGAGATAGAATTCACTTAAGAGAAGATAATGGGGGATGGCTGCATGATTTCTAAAAATGCTTATTTTGCGATGCAAATACAACCGGATGGTACGTATTTAAAACTATATCCAGCGAAAGATGGGGGAAAGCCCCTTACTTTGGATGCGATAACCGCATATTTTACACATATTCATTTTGAGGATTATGATATAACCTATTTAATGAATGAACTAAAGAGAATCAAAGACACTGGAATAATCAAATTAACAAACAATAAAATACGACCTGTGAATGAAATCCTATCGGTTAGTATTGATAGCACTGAGTTTGAGGCAATAGGAAGATTTTATGCACCTTCTAATTATGGTTTAACCCTAAGTAAAGAAGATATCATTGATACGTTAAAACGAAATAGAGTGCAGTTTGGAATTGATAATAATCTCATTGAAGAATGGGTAAATAATAGAGAGTATAACAAAGATCTTGTTCTTGCAAATGGAGTCAATCCGGTGCAGGGACGTAATGGATCGGTGAAGTATTGTTTTAATTCGAATCTGAATTCACAGCCTCGAATTAATGAGGATGGAACAGTAGATTATCGTCATTTAGACAATATTGAACATGTTAGTGCAGGTGACAAACTAGCCTGTCTGATACCAGCCGTACCTGGGAAACGTGGAATGACGGTAACAGGAAAGCCAATTGCACCCGCAAAGATTAAGACTCCGAAGTTAAAAGGAGGACGTAACCTGGTGATTTCCGAAGATGGAATGTCCATGTATACGGAAGTCTCCGGTCATGTCTATCTGGTAGATGATAAAGTATTTGTATCTAATATTTATGAAGTGTTAGGGGATGTTGACGCATCTACCGGACATATTGAGTACGATGGAGATATCCATGTTAAAGGAAATGTAACCAGTGGATATTCCTTAAAGGCAAAAGGACAGATTATCGTGCAAGGCGTAGTAGAAGGAAGTCAGTTAGAGGCGGATGGACCAATTATCATAATGGGTGGCGTTCAGGGAATGAATAAAGCCTATATTAAGTCAGAGTCAAACATTACTGCCAAATTTATCGAGAATGCCACAGTAGTAGCAGGAAAAGACCTTTTAACGGAAGCTATCCTGCATAGTAAGGCAAGCGCAGGAGGCTGTGTAAAGGTAGAAGGAAAACGAGGACTGATTATCGGTGGTGAAATCCATGCGGCAGAGTCCGTAAGCTTTAAAGTGGCAGGCTCTCCAATGAGCGCGTTTACATTAATTGAAGTAGGATTAGATCCTGCAGTCCTTATGGAATATCGTGCATTAGATGGTGAGATTCGAAAAGAGCAACAGGAATACACGAAATTAACTGAAATCCTTTCTAGTTATCGTACAAAGCTGACAAAAGGACTAAATCTTAATCCAGCACAAGTGCAGACAGTTCGTCAAATCGGTGCAAGGGTAAAAGAATTAGATAGCTTATTGCCAGATAAGAAGGAACGTCGAGAGGAACTTGGGGAATATATCATCAAATCCAACCGTGGTAAAGTCATTGCCCAGGATAAGGTGTATCCAAGAGTTAAAATTGTAATCTCCAATGCTGTATTAATTGTAAAAAATGAAACGCATTATTGTACGTTTATAAAAGATGGGGAGGACGTATGTTCCAAGCCTTTGTAGGAATTAACCATCATAAATAAAGGAAGTGACCGGATTGTCTATTATCAGGCCAATTGAAAAGCTTACAATGGCACCAAAAAGTTTGACCACCTCGATTCAGAACGTGAAGCGTCTTCAGCTCGATGAGATGACAGAGGAAGAGTATGCTGCCAACTTTAGAACTAAGGTAAAGCAAAATGCAAAGCAGACTGTGGAAACACAAAAAGGGGAGCAGAATGAGTACCGTTATGACCAGAAAAAAGAAGGCAATGGCGGCGGCTATCAATCAAAGAAACGTGACAAGAAAAAGGAAGAGATTGACGATCCTGATGATATTTCAAAACGACTTGGTCAATCTTTTGATTTCCGAATTTAAGGAGCTATAATGGGAGCATTAGAAATTACTTTAATTGTAGTAGGACTAGTTATTATTGCTGCAAGCTATTATATTTCAGAAAAGGGCGGTTCTAGCGAGGAAACTGTAAGAGAGTTAGAAACCGTTGCTGATTATGAAGAACGTAAACGAGTAGAAAAAGAAACAAAGTTAAAGCTTGATCATTTGGCAGAGGAAGTGTATACATCTACGGATGCAAGCCTTTGCAAGTTATCCAATGAAAAGATTATGGCAGTAAATGAATATGGTGATATGGTGCTTGATCGTATTGATAAAAACCATAGTGAAGTCGTATTTCTCTACAGCATGTTAACGGATAAGGAAAAAGAACTGAAAGAGTTAATCTCTATGCAAAATGGAGTAGATAAGAAGGATGTAAAAGCTAAATTAGATCAGATGGAAGAAGAAATAGTTAATACACTAGAAGATGATATTCAAGTGGATAGCCTTGTAGAGCGTCCATCGATCTGTTTGGAGAATTCTCAGGCAAAAGTATTACATGAGACAAAAGCGGCCCCTGCTATAAAAGAGGACGAGCACAACGAACGTACTGAACAAATCCTAAGCAGATACCGCCAAGGAAAATCCGTACTTGAGATTTCCAAAGAGCTTGATTTAGGACAAGGGGAAGTACAGTTGGTAGTGAACGTGTATACAGGAGGCAAGTAGTGAGAAAGAACACAAAATTAGCCTATTTCTTAAGAGGGCTTGGATTTGGCATTGTATTTGTAAGCGCAGTTGTCGGAATTTCCGGTAACAGCAAAAGCCAAAAAGGCGACAAAGCAAATACCGTTGTAAGAGACATGACCAGAGAAGAAATTATCAAAAAGGCCAAGGAGATTGGCATGGTAGAAGGCGTCGACATGAAATTGGATGCAATCCTTGATGCGACTGCCACACCGGATACCGGTGCAACACCTACTTCAGCAGAGAACAAGGAAGCCTCATCCAAACCGGAAGCAAGCAAGGCTCCTGTAGATACGAATAAAGCATCTGCAGTTCCTAGCAAGGCACCTTCGAAGACAAATAAACCTTCTTCCTCAGATCAACCAGTGGATCAATCAGTGGTGAAAGTTGAAGATGGTAAAAAACTGTTTACGATTAAAGAAGGACAGCCTGCAACCGAAGTGGTACGTGGCTTAGTGGATGCCGGTCTGATCGACGATGAAAAGGCATTTCATAAATTTTTACAAGAAAATAAGTATCTGACAAAGATTATCGCAGGAGACCATAAGATCACGCTAGACGGATCTTACAAAACAATTGCTAAAGAACTTTGCGGTTACCAAAAATAAATGGTATGATAAGAAGGATTGTTACAACGAGACAGTGTTGTAGCAGTCCTTTTATAGTTTTATGGAAGTAGGATGTCAAACGTTCATTCGTTTGTGAACGTTTGGGCAC
>JAUNRX010000208.1 GCA_030539495.1 bacterium
GTTCCATATGCTAATGTGGGTCCAGTCATCGTACCAGAGGAATTAACCGATGAACAAGTGCTCTTCTGTACGGACATCCTGCCAACCTCTTACTGGGGCATTGATATCAGTGGCATGAAGCCCGGTGATACGGTAGTTGTCCTTGGCTGTGGACCTGTCGGCCTGCTTACTTGTAAATGGGCCTTATATCATGGTGCAAAACGTGTCATTGCCGTTGACCGTGTCGGCTATCGCCTAGAACATGCCAAAACCTATGAAGGTGTCGAAGTGCTAAATTTCGAAGAATTTGATAATGTTGGTGAACATATCAAAGAAATCACTCATGGAGGTGCCGATGTAGTAATTGACTGTGTTGGCCTAGATGGAAAAATGTCTACGGTAGAAAAGATTGAAACTGTACTTATGCTACAGGCCGGCTCAAAATCAGCCATTGAAATTGCCACTCAGGCGGTTCGTAAATGTGGTACCGTGGTCTTTGTAGGTGTTTACGGCAAGCGCTATAACAACTTCCCTCTTGGAGATTTTTATGCACGTAATATCACTCTAAAGATGGGCCAATGTCCGGCACAAAGTTATACCGACAAAATACTTGGCATGATTAAGGAAGGTAAAATTGATGCCACCGATATCATTACTCATAAATTAGATTTATCGGAAGGCAGTCATGCTTACACCATCTTTGACAAAAAAGAGGATAACTGTATCAAGGTAATCTTAAAGCCTTAGATCATAATAGAAAAAGGAAACTTTCCTGCTATGGAACAAAGTGTGTGTTCCACACACTCTCGCGTCTTAAATCCTTTACAAGGAACACACACTTTGCCCGCGCCGAAGCTGGTCGCATTAGCGACATAATCCTTGCAGCTGAGTGTGCATCGTGCACCCGTTTTTCAGGGTGCTTTTTAATTATTAGGGGATTTCGAGAGAAATTTCCTAATAATTAAAAAAGCCAGAGGAACATGCCTACTGACATACCCCTCTGGCTTTTCAAATCAAAAAACGTTTTAAACACTTACTCTATAAGATCAAACCTACGACTGCAGCAGTCATAATATTAACTAATGTTGCTGTAATAAGAGCTTTAAATCCTAATTTTGCAACTGTCTTAACCTTATTTGGCGCTACCGCACTGTAACCACCGATTAGCATACCAATACTTCCTACACCGGCAAATCCACATAATGCAATTGTCATCATTGCTTTCGCATTTACTGATAATTGTGCAAATTGAGGAAGTGCAAATGCAACTGCTTCGTTAGTAACGAATTTTGTTGCAAGGATTTGTGATACTGCTCCTAATTCCTCCATAGGAACTCCCATTATAAATGCAAATGGATAGAAGATAATTCCGATGATTGATTGGATTGTAAGGCCATCCCATACAAGTCCAAGAAGATTATTGATAAATGCAACGGCAGATAAGAATACCATTAATGCAACACTGATACCGATTACACTCTTGAAACCAGCATTTGCATAATTCATCATTGTTTCAATCACATTGCTTCCTTTATCGGAAACTTCGATTTCAATCTCTTTGTCCTCATATTTTGTAGGCATTAAAATCTGAGTCATAACAAATGTAGAAAATACAGTAAGAGGCATGGACACGATGATCCATTCCATACTAGCACCGTATCCAACGTAAAGACCGATTACGCTGGCACTGATAGATGTCATACCGCCTACTAATGTAGCAAATACAACGCCATCGGAAACATTGCTTAAATAAGATTTTGTTACAAATAAGCTTTCAGACTGTCCAAGAAACATATTTGAAATACCATTTACTGCAACGATTGTGTCTACGCGAAGTATTTTCGCAATAAACATACCTACTGCCTTGATAAACTTTTGTAAAATTCCAAAGTGGAATAATACACCGATCAAGGAGCTTACAAATACAATAGGGAGAAGGGAACTGAAGAAGAATACAAAGCTTCCTTCTTGTACTAATCCGCCAAATACGAAATTAATTCCTTCTGTTGATTGGGATAATACCCAGCTCACGCCGTTTGACAACCACTCAACACCCTTCCAGGCTGGAGTTTTAATTAACACGAATGCTAATACAAATTGTCCAAGGAAAGCGATTCCAACGCTTTTCCAATTTACATCTTTTTTATTACTGGATACTAAATAAGTTCCGGCTACAATAGCCAGTACTCCGATTACAGCAAATAATTTTTCCATTACTACAAAACCTTTCAAAACATTTTAGGGATAATTATATCTGCTATAATCGGTTATGTCCATTATTTGTTTCAATTTTCCATTTATCTACCTACTTTTACATTTTGTGTAAGCAAAATTTGACATTTTTTTAACGGTAGGATTTCTCAAAGATTTTAGCGCAGTCTTCATCGGATAATGGACATGGATTTGCTAAGAATAAACCGCCCATTGTCTCACGTGCATTGACTGCAAGTGTCATGCACTCGCTTTTCTCCATGCCATAATCACTCATCTTAAGGTCTGCCACTCCGCAAGCCTCCTGAAGTGCTGTTAATGCAGTAATAAAATCTTGTGCCTTGTCAGCCTCTGGAATTCCCATTACTCTTGCCATCTTAATAAATTGCTCATCACAAGCATGTTTGTCAATAAAGAACTGAGCAAACTCCTTACTGATCATAATGAGTCCTGCTCCATGAGGAAGGTTATGATGGTAAGCGCTCATTGCATGTTCCATGGAATGCTGTGCTGTCGTACTAGTAAGCTGCATTGTCATGCCTGCAAGTGTACTTCCATATGCCACATGCTCTCTTGCCTCTAAATTTCCGCCATCTTTCACAGCGATTGGAAGATATTTTGTAATATGTTCTATTGCAGAAAGTGCAAGTGTCTCACTCATGATATTGACACCATTGCTCATCATGACTTCTGTATTATGGAATAAGGCATCAAATCCTTGATATGCAGTATATTTTGAAGGTACTGTTGTCATCATTTCTGGATCAACAATTGAGATCACAGGTACTAAGGAAGGATCACCAAAACCGATTTTCTCATGTGTCTCTAAGTTAGAAATAACTCCCCAACAGTTAATTTCAGAGCCAGTACCGGATGTTGTACAGATTGTAACAATTGGAAGACCTTTGTTTACTAAAGGCTGTGCCTTTCCTGTTCCGCCATATACATAGTCCCAAAGGTCTCCTGGATTGGTTGCCATTGCAGCAATTGCAATGGAAGAATCTAAGACTGCGCCGCCACCAAGTGCAACGATAAAGTCACATGCATTCTCTTTTGCAAATGCAGCAGCTTCCATAATCATCGTATTTACAGGGTTTTCCATAACACCATCATAGATTGCATACTCTACTCCTGCTTTTTTCAATTGCTCTTCTGTCTTTGCAAGGTATCCATATTTCTTAGTTGATGTTCCATTGGAAATAAGAAGCAATGCCTTTTTCCCTGGTAAATCTAACTCCCCTAATTTATTAATTGCCCCTGCTCCAAACTGTAAATTCGTTGGATTGTTAAAGTTAAAACTCATATTCATGATCAAATTCCTCCTTAATTCTATAGTTGTTTCTTTTCAATTCGATAGACCAGATAATCCAGGCTATCGATTCTTTTTTGATTTTTGTGAAGTTTCTCCAGCAGCTCCCTCTCGGTAATATGTATCATATCTATTTCCTCCAATAGCACTATTATATCGCTCTCCTTACAGATATGTCTAATTGCTATTTTCTATTTCTTGATATTCTTTATAGGAATATCTGTACGAGATATACTATGGATAATGCCATTGAGTTTCCGGATGCAGTTGTCTAGGGCGTTGCAATGCCAGAAGGCTGTGAGTTGGCTACGCACAAAGTGTGCAAAGCACACTTTAACTCCCCCTCATTCATGAGGAAGCAAAAACTTCAGGTCAAAGACACTTTGCCAGCGCCGAAGCTGGCCACATTAGCGACATAATCCTTGTAGCTGAGTGTGCATCCATAACGGAGCGTTTTTTAATACATAGGAGGCTTCTTGAAGAGAAGTTTCCTCGTATTAAAAAAGCCATCGAAATCGATGACTTAATTGGTCTTCCTCTATTTAGTTCTGAACAAGGCGTAAAAGAGGATCTTCCAAGATGTTGTGCAGAACGTGCGGACAAACTTACCTTTGAAGGCTATTTTCGCCAATTACAAAACTTTCTTAAAAGAATTATCAGCAAAACTTAACTC
>JAUNRX010000058.1:0-6346 GCA_030539495.1 bacterium
CAGTTGGCAGCATTAAAGTTATTACAGACAGAAAATGGACTTTGGAGAACAATCTTAGATGATGAAGAGTCTTATGAAGAAGTTTCCGCAAGCTGTGGAATTGCAGCAGCCATGTTAAACAAAGGCAATCCATTACATATTAAGTATATTAATAAGTCAATTAAAGGAATTATGGAACATGTCAGCCCAGACGGACGCGTGATGGATGTATCCGGTGGAACCGCAGTTATGAAAGATAGAGATGGTTACCGCAATATCTCGAAGAGATGGATCCAAGGCTGGGGACAAGGATTGGCACTTGCATTCTTTGCAGGCGTACTAGATTATGAAAATACAAGAAGCGACAGTGCTTTATAAAAAATATTCCGTTTTATTACAACGATAAGAATTGAGAGGTCAGTAAAATGAGATATGAGTTTAGTTTGTCAGGAGGTGAAGGAAACTACGTAGCGCCTGATAAAGAATACAGTAGTTTGGATCCAAAAGATCAAATCAAGTATGGATTTTTAGTAGAAGAAAATCGTAATAAAGAAGAACGATTGCAGTTGCCAGAATTAAATAGTGGATTTGATACCGTGTATTGGTATCGTGGCAGATCCATTACAACAATTGCAGCAGATGAACATGGCTGCTTTATTTCCAGTGAAAAACCGGAAACGTTACCATGTACGTTTGTAACAGATGTTTTGAGCAAAGGCAATTATCAGGTTACCGTTACGTTGTTTGCAGAACGGACAATTAAGGAGGCTATGATTTTTCTAGGAAGACGACGACTTGCATTTGTTGGGGAGATACAAGCAGGAAGCTATTGGACAAGGACATTTATTACTAATATTTGTCCAATCATTCCAAGAAATCATAGTGAGGAAATGGAAGATACCACATTAGACGTAACAATCCTTGGAGATGGGCTGCATTTGAAGTCATTAGAAGTAGAACCAATTGATTGCAAAACGATTTATATTGCAGGAGATTCTACCGTGACGGATCAAAGCGCTGATTATCCATACTATCCTTATCACAGTTATTGTGGATGGGGACAGATGTTGTCTTATTATGTTGGTACGCAGGCAGCCATTTCTAATCATTCTCATTCAGGGCTTACAACGGAAAGTTTTCGAAGCGAGGGGCATTATAAAATTCTAATAGATCAAATCAAGGCTGGAGACATCTGTTTATTCCAGTTTGCGCACAACGATCAAAAGCTGTTACATTTAAAGGCAGAAGAAGGGTACAAAGAAAACTTATATAAGTATATTGGAGAAATTAAGGAAAAGGGGGCAACTCCAATCCTTGTTTCACCGCTTGCAAGAAACACATGGAAAGGCAATGATGATAGTTATAATGATTTGCTGATTGATTATGCAAGGGTATGCAAAGAGCTGGCAGCAGAGTGTGAAATTCCATTGGTAGAGCTGCATAAGAAGAGCAAGGAACTTGTTATGAGAATGGGAAAGGAGCAGGTAAAGGCATATTTCTTCCCATCTGATTACACTCACAGTAATGATTACGGAGCATTTCTCTTTGCAGAGTTTGTATATGAAGATCTTGTAAGTGCCAAGATCATTGCTCCAAATAAGGAAATTGCAAAGAATGTATTTATTCCTCCAAAGGAGATGCCAGAGATTGTACCACCAATGGAGCTTGCAGATATTGAAGATCCTAATGCAGAACGATTGTTTGAGCATCTGGAACGGCCAAATGACCTTTTAACCAGAGTAGAGGCATTGGAACTAGTAATTACAGCAATGCATTTCTTCCCTACCAACGTGTATAATGATGCATTTGATGATGTAATTGGTCATGAGGTTTATGCAGGAACTGTAGAATGTGCGTACCAGAATGGATTAATTCCAGATACAATGGTGGAAGATAAAAAGTTTTATCCAACAAGCCAGATCTCAGGAACAGAGTTTTTAGCAATTGTCGAGAATGGCTACAAAAGTAGAAAAGGAAAACTGAAGCTGAATGCCTCTATGAAATCTATGAAAACAGAATGTGTGATTACTAGAAGTGCAGCAGCAGAATTATGTAGACAGCTACATATATAGAGGAGATGAGTATGATGGTAAATGAGAGTAAGGGTAGTTTTACGATTCCGGGGGAGTCGGGTTGTGAAGAATTAACATTGAAAATGGCAGAAAAATGGGGTGCCGATGTAATACGTGATAGCGATGGCACCGAACTTTCTGATAAGATTTTAGATACAGGGTATGGAATATATTCTACGATTTGTATTATAAGAGATCATAATGAATGGGCCAAGAAACATCCGGATAAATTGCAGCAGACATTTTTAATGTCTAATCCGGTAATGGCACAAGAAGAGATTCTTGCTATCCATATTATGAATGGATATTTTAAGGAGCAATTTCGTGTAAATGATAGTAAAGAGGCCATGAAATACTGGCAGGTATATGATCGAACGACAGACGAATTAATTCCATCGTCAAAGTGGAGATACCTTCCTGAGCTAGGAAATGTGATTATACAGAACATTAAACCGTTCCACACCTATACGGTAAGTTTCCTTGCATATCAAATCTGGGAAGAAATTTCAATGTACAATCATATTACAAATAACTGGGAGAAAGAGCATTTGATGCCGGTAGATCCAAGATATAAAGAAACACAAATGTATTTATACCAATGGTTAGAGAAATGGTGTAAAAGTCATCCTGCAACAACAGTTGTTAGATTCACGTCAATGTTTTATAATTTTACTTGGATCTGGGGAAGCAGCGAGAAAAATCGCAGTTTATACTCAGACTGGGGTTCTTATGATTTCTCAGTAAGCCCAAAGGCTCTCGATGAGTTTAAGAAGGAATACGGATATGGACTTACCGCAGAAGATTTTATTAATCAAGGGAAATTACATGTAACCCACATGCCAGCAGGAAAACATCAGCTGGATTATATGCAATTCACAAATCGATTTGTTGTCGAGTATGGTAAGAAATTAGTAGAGTTAGTACATAAATATAATAAAAAAGCATATGTGTTTTATGATGATAGCTGGATTGGTGTTGAGCCATACAGCAGTCTATTCCCTGAATTTAAGTTTGATGGATTGATTAAATGTGTCTTTTCCGGATATGAAGCACGTCTTTGTGCAGGTGCAGATGTGGAGACACATGAGTTAAGACTTCATCCATACTTATTCCCAGTTGGACTTGGCGGAGCACCTACATTTTCAGGAGATGGCGATCCTACTACGGAAGCGAAAAAATATTGGAAGAGTATTCGAAGAGCATTATTAAGAGAGCCAGTAGATCGAATTGGTTTAGGCGGATATTTGCATCTGGTAGAGAATTATCCAGATTTCTGTGATTATATTGAAGAAGTAAGCAATGAATTTCGAAAAATAAAGGAAATGCATGCATTAGAACAGAAAGAGAATGGTACCGTATATACGCTTCCGATCAAGGTTGCTATTTTACATAGCTGGGGAAGCATTCGTTCTTGGTCGTTATCCGGACATTTTCATGAGACGTACATGCACGATCTAATTCATATAAATGAAGCATTAGCAGGACTTCCAGTAGACGTATCCTTTATTAGTTTTGAGGATGTAAAACAGGGAGTATTAAAAGACTGTGATATCGTAATTAATGCAGGAAGGGCACAGACAGCTTGGAGCGGCGGAGACCACTGGAAAGACGAAGAAGTCGTTCGTTTATTATATCAGTTCGTATACCAAGGCGGAGCACTGATCGGTGTAAATGAGCCATCTGCTGTAAGAGGATATTCGGATTACTTTAGAATGGCCAAAGTACTTGGCGTAGATGAGGATACCGGCGAGAAGGTATGCCATGGCCGTTGGGAGTTTGAAACCAAAACAATTGATGGATTACTTCCAGAAGGTTATTCTATTAAGTCAAAAGAAAACCGCTATTTAACAGATGGAAAGGCAACTGTACTTGCAAGTGATGAAACAGGAGTACAGATTACAGTAAATGAATTTGGTAAAGGAAAAGGAATTTATTTATCAAGCTTCCAGTTAAGCAATGCCAATACAAGACTGTTATTAAATCTAATGTTATATGCAAAAGGCATGAAGTTAACGCAAGACTATCTCACGGATAATGTGGATACAGAGTGTGCTTACTATCCATCTGGCAAAAAGCTGGCAGTTATCAACAACAGTGAAAAAGTACAGACTACTACAATTTCAATTAAAAATGGAGAAAAGAAGGTTGAATTGCAACCATACGAAACACAAATCATAGATCTTTAATCAAGGAGGATATCTATGTCAGAACTATTTAATGTAAACAATGGATTTTTTCGAACAATTGGTAAAATTGTAGATTGTATCTATGTTTCTATCTTATGGCTGGTATGCTGCATACCAGTCGTAACAATAGGGGCATCCACAACGGCACTTTATTATACTGTACATAAATCGATTGTGGAGGATAACGGATATATTTTCAGAGACTTTAAGCATAGTTTCTGCTCTAATTTCAAGCAGTCTACCATTGCATGGCTAATCTTATTGGTAGTAGGTGGAGTCTTAGGTGGAGATACCTTTCTTACCTATCAATTTAAGAAAACGGGAGATAAGGCTGGAAATGTCTTTTATTTAATTTTACTTCTATTAGTGATTTTATTTATCACTGTCACTTACATTTTCCCTTATATTTCAAGATTTGAAGACAATATGAAGACCGTTTTCAAAAATGCAATCTTTATGGGATTTGGAAATATACTGCTTACCCTCTTAATGATCATTACATTTGCAGTAGCAGTATATCTAGTATATGTAGCTCCTCCATTGATTGTAATCGTGCCTGCATTGTACATGCTTGGGATTGAACAGTTAATGGAACGAGCATTTAAAAAGTATATTCCGCAGCAGGAAGCTTAAGGAGGAGAGCATATGGGTTCATTTTTACATGGTGGTGATTATAATCCGGAACAATGGTTAGACCGTCCGGAGATCTTGAAAGAAGATATACGATTGATGAAAAAGGCAGGCATTAATGAAGTTACGTTAGGTGTTTTTTCATGGGCTTGTTATGAGCCAGAAGAGGGTGTCTATACCTTTACATGGCTGGATGAGATTATGGATTCTATGTATGAGAATGGAATTTTAGTCATCCTTGCTACTCCAAGTGGGGCAAAGCCACCATGGATGGTAAAGAAATATCCAGAGATCATGAGGGTAAATGAGAAAAGGGAACGTCTCTTATATGGAGACCGCGAAAATCATTGTAACAGTAGTAAAATCTATCGTGAAAAGGTGAAAATGATCGATGGAATGTTAGCGTCTCGATATGCAAAACACCCAGCTTTAATTATGTGGCATCTGACCAATGAGATGAATGGGGTATGCCATTGTGAAAAATGTCAGAAGAAGTTTAGAAAATGGTTAAAGAATAAGTATCAGACACTTGACCGATTAAATGCCGAATATAATACGGCATTTTGGAGCCATAAATATACTTCCTGGGATGAGATTGAGTCACCTTCTACGATTGGGGATCAAGCGGTACATGGACTTGCATTGGATTACAAACGTTTTTATTCTGATTTAAGCATTGATTTTCTTGAAATGGAAAAGAAAGAGATTCGTAAGTACTCAAAGAAGACTCCAATTACAACCAATATGCTATGTCATGATTGTGGCATTGACTATACGGATCTTGGAAAAATCTTAGATGTAATCAGCTGGGACAGCTATCCACTTTGGCATTGTGGTCCGGATAAAAACAGTGAATGGAAGGAAGCAGTACGTGCAGCCTTTAATTATGATTTCTGCAGAAGCCTAAAGAATAAGCCATTTTATCTTATGGAGAGTACTCCAAGTAACACCAACTGGATGGGAGCATGTAAGTTAAAGAAACCGGGGATGCATTTATTAAGTTCCATGGAAGCAATAGCCTGTGGTTCCGATTCCGTTCAGTATTTCCAATGGAGAAAGAGCCGTGGCAGTTATGAGAAGTTCCATGGGGCAGTCATTGGACACAGCGGTACAGATGACACAAGAGTATATAAGGATGTCTGTCAGGTTGGTGAAGAGTTACAGAAACTTTCTAACCTACAAGGAGCTAATACAGAGAGCAAGGTTGCTATAATTTATGATTGGGCGAATCTAAGAGCATTAAATGAATTAAAGGGTCTGAAAAATGATAAAAAAGAGTTTGATGAAATTGTGATGGAATACTATGAAGCATTGGTTAAAAATTATGTTTCTGTGGATATCATCGATCAAGCGACTGATTTTTCAAAGTACGATCTTGTGATTGCTCCAATGTTATATTTATTTAAACCGCATACAGAAAAAAGAATTAAGAAGTATGTGGAGAAGGGAGGAACCTTCCTTCTTAGCGTATTTAGCGGC